>DATIUN010000126.1:0-18580 GCA_035466795.1 Azonexus sp.
AGCAGCATGGCGATCAGTACCGTCGCCGCCTCGGCCTGCTGGAAGATCGACAGATGGAAGTAGAGCATCTGGCCGAGGCCGCCGGCGACGACGAAACCGAGCACGGCCGCCATGCGAATGTTCATCTCCAGGCGATAGAGGCCGTAGGCGATGAATTGCGGCCAGACCAAGGGCAAGGTGCCGTAAAGGAAGGCCGGCGCACTGCCGGCACCGGCCTCGCGCAGGGCGGTTTCGGCGGCCGGCGGCGCATTCTCGATGGCCTCGGCAAAGAGGCGGCCGAGGACGCCAGTGGTGTGCAGGGCCAGGGCCAGCGTACCGGCGAACGGGCCAAGACCGGCGGCGAGCACCATCAGGGTGGCCCACACCAGTTCCGGCACGCTGCGCAGCACGTTGAGCGCGAAACGCGCCGCCTGGCGCAATGCGCCGCCGGCCCTGCCGGCTGCCGGAAGGGCGCAGAGGACGCCGAGCAATGCCGCGAGCAGCGTGCCGACGGCCGCCACGGCGAAGGTCTGCAAGGCGCCGAGCGCCGTCTTGGCGAGGAAGGGCGGGGCGCTGGCGGGCGGAAAGAAGGAAGCGACGAATTCGCCCATGCCGACCGCCGCCTCACGCGAAAACAGCGCACCGAAGTCGATCTGCAGGTAGGCGAAGCTGGCGACCACGGCGACGACCAGTAGGCCGCTGGTCAACAGGCAACTCAGGCAAAAATCGCCGGCACCGCGTGGCGCGCAGGACGTTTCCGGCGCGCTCATGCCAGGGCTCGGCGCAGGGCGGCGCTGATCGCGTCGGCGAGCAGCACGAGGAGCAGGAAGACGAGCAGGATGGTGCTCGCCTCGCCGCCGTTTAGCATCTTCATCGACTGGTCCATTAATTGGCCGAGCCCGCCGGCACCGACAAAACCCATGATGACCGAGGCGCGTACCGCGCATTCCCAGCGATAGACGGTGTACGAGGTCAGCTCCTGGGCGGCGTTCGGGATCAGGCCGTAGGCGAGCGCTGCCAGGCGGCCGCTGCCGGCCTCGAGCAGGGTGCGCGCCGGGCGCGTGTCGGTCGATTCGAGGATCTCGGTATAAACCTTGCCGAGCATGCCGCCGTAGGTGATGGCGAGCGCCAGCACGCCGGCGGCCGGGCCAAGGCCAAGGACGCGGACGAACATCAGCGCCCAGACAATCTCGGGAACGGCCCGCAGAATGGTGAGCAGCCCGCGCACTGCACCGCGCAAGGCCTGGCCGCGCCAGCGCCCAGGCCCGGGGCCGATGCGCGATACCGAGAGGGCGCGGGTAGCGCAGATGGCGAGCGGCGCGGCGATGAACAGGGCCAGTGCGATGCCGGCGGTGGCGATGGCCAGCGTCTCGAGGGTTGCGGTCAGTAGCAGGCCAAGGAATTCCGGGGCGTGGGCGGGCGGCATGAACGAGGCGAGAAAACCGCCCATCACGCGCAGGTTACCTGCTTCGAACAGCACCGCCGGGCGGAACTCGGCAAGTTGCAGCAGGGGCCAGAGGACTACCAGGGCGAGCAGCGCGGCGCCCAGCCGGCGCCTTGCCTCGGGATCGCGCGCGGCGCTCCCGGGCAGGGCGGCAACCGTGCTCACCCGCGCCCCCGGCAACTGTCGAGGCGCACCACCGGCGCCCCGACGCCCAACTCGGCAGGCGCCTGCAACAGGGTCGGGTCATTGGCCTGGGTCGGCACCACGTTGCCCTCGCTGGCGTAGAGGTCGCGCAGCATCGCCGCATCGACCTGGGCGGCGGGAAGATCGAAGGCCAGTTCGCCGCCGCGCAGGCCGATGACCCGCGGAAACCACTTGAGCGCCAGGTCGACGGCATGCAGCGAAGCGACGACGGTGGCGCCGCGCTGCCCGGCCTCGGCGACGATCTGTGCGATAGCGGCGTCGGCCAGCATCGGGTCGAGCGCCGAAACCGGCTCGTCGGCGAGGATCAGCTCGGGTTGCTGGTAGAGCACCCGGGCAATGCCGACGCGCTGCAACTGGCCGCCGGAAAGGCGGTCGCAGCGCTCGAATAGGCGGTCGGCGAGGTCGAGCCGGGCCAGCGCCGCCCGGGCGCCGGCGATGTCGACCGGGTAGAGCAGCGAAAGCAGCCCCTTGGCGGCCGGCCAGCGTCCGAGGCGGCCGGCGAGGACGGCGGTGACGACACGCAGGCGCGGCGGAATCGGCGGCGCCTGATGGATGGTGCCGATGCGCGTGCGCAGACGGCGCAAGTCGCCGGCCGCCAGCTGCCAGGGATTGGCGCCGAGAACGTCAAGACGTCCGACGGTCGGGCGCAGGGCCGTGCCGAGCAGACGGAGCAGGCTGGTCTTGCCGGCGCCCGAGGGGCCGATCACGGCAACGCGCTCGCCAGGCGCCAGCTGCAGGTCGAGACCGTGCACGGCGCGCAGGCCGTTGCCGTGGGCAAGCCCGAGATTACGGGTAACGAGGGATGGGGACATGGTCGTTGCGGCACCGCCGGCTGGCGGTGCCGGAGCGGAGAGGGGACTACTTGATCAGGCCGGCGCTCTTGGCCGCCTGCTCGATGCCATCATAGTTGCTGGCCTTGGTCGGCACGAACTTCGAGGCGCGCTGCAGTTCCATCAACTCCTTGTGCGCCGGGTTTGCCGGGTCGAGCTTGAGGAAGGCGTCGCTCAGTTTCTTGACCAGCGCCGGATCGAGGCCCGGGCGCACCGTCCAGTTGTAATCGTAGTAAGGCGGCGTGGTCGCGATGACCTTGACGCGCTGGGCGTTGGCGTCGCCCTTCTCGAGCAGCTTGTCGAGTACCGAGGCGTTGAGCGCACCGCCATCGGCCTTGCCTGACGCGACGAAGGCGACGGTGGCGTCGTGGGCGCCGGAGAAGGCGACGTTCTTGAAATCCTTGTCGGGATCGATGCCGTCCTTGAGCATGAAGAAGCGCGGCATCAGGTGGCCGGAGGTCGATGACGGCGAGCCGAAGGCGAAGTTTTTGCCCTTCAGGTCGCCGAGGGTCTTGGCCGGGCTGTCGGCCGGCACGATGAATTTACTGGTGAATTTTTCGTCTTCGGCACGCTGGACGATGGGCGTTGCCCCGCCCTGCGTGCGCAGCTTGGCCTGCACGTAGGTGAAGCCGCCGAGCCAGGCCATGTCGATCTTCTTCGCGGCAAGCCCTTCGACCACTGCGGCGTAATCGCTGACCGGCGTGAATTGCACCTTGAGTCCCGTTTCCTTTTCCAGGTATTCGCCCAGCGGCTTGAACTTGCGCTGGAGTTCGGTGGGCGCTTCGTCGGGTATGGCCGATATTCGCAAGGTATCGGCAAAGCTGGCGGCAGCGCCGAGCATCAGGGCGAGCGAAAGCGCACTGCGCGCGATCAGGCGGGGCATGAGGATCATGGTTTTCTCCGGGGAATTGAGGGAAAGGGAAGCGGGTGCTTCAGGATCGCAACGGAATCCGGCAATTATGACAAGCGCCGCGCGTGCAATGTTCAAAACTTTGTGAAAGCGCTGAAACATTCACCTTACCCCGGAACCGGAGGCGGGCAAGGCTGACGTATCCGGGAAACACGCTGGATTTTGCTGTCCGGGGCCATTTTTTCTGCCCTCCTCGTCATCTGCCTCATCCGCCGCAACTCCAAAGGCATTTTCTTATCCTGCCGTCCTCGCCGCTTGAGGAAACCAAATAATGCAGCGTTTCCCCAGTGCTTGACCCCGTTTCGGCGAAACCAGCGTTTACATGATTACCCTCAACCAAGGAGATCATCATGAAAACGCTGCTTGCCACGCTTCTGCTCATTGCCGGCTGCATTTCCGGCGCCGCTGCCGCCTCCCTCGCCGAGGTCCAGGTCATTGACCGGACGACCGGCCAGTCCCTCGAAACTTGGCGTCACCGTGGCCGCCTCTACGTCGCCGGGACGCCAGGTAATCGCTACGCCGTTAGCCTGCGTAACCGGAGCGATGGACGCGTGCTGACCGTCATCTCGGTCGACGGCGTCAATGCCGTCAGCGGCGAGACGGCCAACGCCAGCCAGTCGGGCTATGTGCTGGCGCCCGGTCAGTCGGCCGAAATCGCCGGCTGGCGCAAGAGTTTGGAAGAAGTTGCGGCCTTCTACTTCACCCGCATCGGCGACAGCTACGCCGCCCGCACCGAGCGGCCGCAGAACGTCGGGGTCATCGGCGTTGCAGTGTTCAACGAATACGTACCGCCAACGCCGCCAGCGCAGATTGGTGCTCAGGAAAAAGCGGAGTCCTCGGCCGACAACGCCACCGGCAGCGCCGCCCGTTCCGCCGCCAAGGCCGCACCGGCACCCGCTGCCGAAGCGAAGCTGGGCACCGGCCATGGCGAACGCATCGCAGCCCGCGTCGGGACCACCGAGTTCCGTCGCCAGAGCACGCAGCCGAACGAAGTCATCACCATTTTCTACGACAGCCGCGCCAACCTGATCGCCCGCGGCATCATTCCCGGCACACCACGCTACGGCCACCCGAACCCCTTCCCCGGCGGCTTCGTGCCGGACCCTAAAGGCTGAGCGAAGCGCCTGGCGGCGCCCGGGGCGGGGGTGCAAACACGGGTATAATTTGCGGCTTTCCAGATTTCCGCCGATTGCCGCTCATGCAGGACAAGTACACCCCCGCCGATATCGAACGCGCCGCCCAGCAACACTGGGACCAGACCGGCGCCGCCCGCGCCGTCGAAGACACCAGTAAGCCGAAGTACTACTGCCTGTCGATGTTCCCGTATCCGTCGGGCAAGCTGCACATGGGCCATGTGCGCAACTACACCATCGGCGACGTCCTCTCGCGTTTTCACAAGATGCAGGGCTACAACGTCATGCAGCCGATGGGCTGGGACGCCTTCGGCATGCCGGCCGAGAACGCGGCACTGGCCAACAACGTGCCGCCGGCCGCGTGGACCTACCAGAACATCGACTACATGCGCACCCAGCTCAAGTCGCTGGGCTTCGCCATCGACTGGGAACGCGAATTCGCCACCTGCACGCCCGAGTACTACCGCTGGGAACAGTGGCTGTTCACCCGCCTCTATGAAAAAGGCCTGGTTTACAAGAAGCTCGGCACCGTGAACTGGGACCCGGTGGACCACACGGTGCTCGCCAACGAGCAGGTCATCGACGGCCGCGGCTGGCGCTCCGGCGCGCTGATCGAAAAGCGCGAGATCCCCATGTACTACATGAAGATTACCGCCTACGCCGAAGAGCTGCTGAGCGAACTGGACAACCTGCCCGGCTGGCCGGAACAGGTCCGCCTGATGCAGAAGAACTGGATCGGCAAGAGCACCGGCGTGCGCTTCGCCTTTCCGCTGGCTGACAATGCCGACGAAAAGCTGTGGGTATTCACCACCCGCGCCGACACTATCATGGGCGTCACCTTCGTCGCCGTCGCCGCTGAACATCCGCTGGCGACGCGTGCTGCGGTCGACAACCCTGAATTGGCCAATTTCATCGAGGAATGCAAGCAGGGCGGCGTCGCCGAAGCCGACATCGCGACGATGGAAAAGAAGGGGATGCCGACCGGCATCTACGTCAGCCATCCGCTGACCGGCCAGGAAGTCGAAGTCTGGGTCGGCAACTACGTGCTGATGAGCTATGGCGACGGTGCCGTGATGGCCGTGCCGGCCCACGACGAGCGCGATTTCGCCTTTGCGTTGAAGTACAACCTGCCGATCAGGCAAGTGGTCGCCGTTGGCGGCGAGACCTCGTTCAGCCACGAAGCCTGGGCCGAGTGGTACGCCGACAAACAGCGCGGCGTGCTGGTCAATTCCGGCAAATACGATGGCCTCGGCTACGAAGCAGCCGTCGATGCTATCGCCGCGGACCTCGCTGCCAAGGATCTGGGAGAGAAGAAAGTCCAGTTCCGCCTGCGCGACTGGGGCATTTCGCGGCAGCGCTACTGGGGCTGCCCGATCCCGATCATCCACTGCAAAACCTGTGGCGACGTGCCG
Organism: Azonexus sp.; assembly: GCA_035466795.1. Classification (GTDB taxonomy): domain Bacteria; phylum Pseudomonadota; class Gammaproteobacteria; order Burkholderiales; family Rhodocyclaceae; genus Azonexus. The sequence goes on from DATIUN010000126.1 coordinate 5,913, forward strand.
GTGCCTGACGACCAGTTGCCGGTCGTCTTGCCCGAAAACGTCGAGATCACCGGCGCCGGTTCGCCGCTCGCCAAAATGCCCGAGTTCTACGAGTGCAAGTGCCCGAAGTGTGGCGGCGACGCCCGGCGCGAAACCGACACCATGGACACCTTCTTCGAGTCGTCCTGGTACTTCCTGCGCTACGCCTGTCCCGACAACGCCACGGCCATGGTCGACGAGCGCGTCGCCTACTGGTGCAAGGGCGGCATCGACCAGTACATCGGCGGCATCGAGCACGCCATCCTGCACCTTTTGTATTCGCGCTTCTTCACCAAGCTGATGCGCGATGTCGGCCTGATCGGCGACCTCGGCGAACCCTTCGCCAACCTGCTGACCCAGGGCATGGTCGTCGCCCCGACTTTCTATCGCGATCTCGATGGCGGCAAGAAACAGTGGATCAACCCGGCCGATGTCGATGTCGTGACCGACGAACGCGGCCGCCCGACCGGCGCCACGCTCAAGGCCGACGGCCTGCCGGTAGTCATCGGCGGCACCGAGAAGATGTCGAAGTCGAAGAACAACGGCGTCGACCCGCAGGCCCTGATCGACCAGTACGGCGCCGACACCGCCCGCCTGTTCATCATGTTCGCCTCGCCGCCCGACCAGTCGCTCGAATGGTCCGATGCCGGCGTCGAAGGCGCCTACCGCTTCCTGCGCCGCCTGTGGAAGACGACTTACGACCACGTGCAGGCCGGTTTGGTCGATGCCAATTTTGAGCAAAATTCCCTGTCGACCGAACAAGCCGACCTCCGGCGCAAGCTGCACCAGACCATGGGCAAGGTGGCCGACGATTATGGCCGCCGCAAGCAGTTCAACACGGCCATCGCGGCGGTCATGGAACTGCTCAACGCCTACGACAAGACCGGTCTCTCCGACGCTACCGGCCACAAGCTGGCCCAGGAAACACTGGAAACCATCGCGCTGCTGCTCTTCCCCATCGTCCCGCACATCGGCCAGGCGCTCTACGCCGAACTGAAGCCAGGCCATGATGCCGGGGTGCAAGCCTTCCCGAAAGCCGATCCAGCAGCGTTGAAGCAGGATGAAATCGAGCTGATGGTGCAGGTCAACGGCAAGCTGCGCGGTTCGATTCGCGTTGCCGCCGAAGCCGACAAGGCGAGCATCGAAGCCGCCGCGCTGGCCTCCGAAGGTGCCGTCAAGTTCATGGAAGGCAAGCCGGCCAAGAAGGTTGTCGTCGTACCGGGCCGTCTGGTCAATATCGTCGCCTGAGGAATCGCCATGCGCGTACCGTTCCGCATCATTCTCGCCCTGGCCCTGGCAATCACCATTGCCGGCTGCGGCTTCCAGTTGCGCGGAACGCTCAGCGGCAGCCTGCCGTACAAGACGCTGTACATCGCGCTACCGGAAACCGCCGATGTCCGCATCTGGATGCAGCGCTACATCAACGCGGCCGGTCAGACGAAGATCGTCAACAACGCCAAGGATGCCGAGGCGGTGTTCCAGCAGCTGCAGGACAGCCGGATCAAGACCATCCTCAGCGTCAACGCCCAGGGCCGCGTCCGCGAGTACCGCCTGCAGCTCGACTACAAGTTCCGCGTGGTCGACACCAAGGGCCGCGAGCTGGTCGGCCCCAACGAGATCAACCTGTCGCGCGACATCACCTACGACGATTCGACGGTACTCGCCAAGGATCTGGAAGAAGGTCTGCTCTGGCGCGACATGAACAATGATCTGGTCAACCAGATCATCCGCCGCCTGTCGATCATCAAGCCGAAGAACCCCGACCTCGAAGAAGACGACTGATGCTGCTCAAGGGCGAACAACTCGCCGCGCAACTCGAACGCGAGTTGCGTCCGCTCTACGTGCTGTACGGCGACGAGCCGCTGCTGGTCATCGAAGCCGCCGATGCGATCCGTGCCAGGGCACGCCAGCAGGGTTACAGCGAGCGGGAAGTGCTGACCGTGCTGCCGCATTTCGACTGGAACCAGTTGCTCGCGGCCGGCGGCAACCTGTCGCTGTTCGGCGATAAAAAATTGATCGACCTGCGCATTCCGACCGGCAAGCCGGGCAAGGAAGGCGGCGCGGCGCTGCAGGACTGGTGCCGCAACCTGTCGCCTGACAACCTGCTGCTGATCACCCTGCCGGAACTCGACTGGCGGGAAGAAAAGGCCGTGTGGTTTACCACGCTGGTCAATGCCGGCGTCGCGATCAAGCTGATGGCGCCGCCACTGGCCGAACTTCCGGGCTGGATCGCCGGCCGCCTGCGCCGCCAGCAGCAGAGTGCCGACCTCGACAGCCTGAAGTTCATCGCCGAGCGCGTCGAAGGCAATCTGCTCGCCGCGCATCAGGAAATCCAGAAGCTCGGCCTGCTCTACCCGGCCGGCGCGCTGTCGCTGGCCCAGATCCGGGACGCCGTGCTCAACGTCGCCCGCTACGACATCGACGGGCTGCGCGAGGCCCTGCTCGCCGGCGACATCACCCGCCTGAGCCGCACGCTCGACGGCCTGATGCACGAAGGCGAGCCGCCGCCACTGGTACTGTGGGCGATCAGCGAGGAAATCCGGACGCTGGCGCAATTGCGCGCCGGCCTCAATCGCGGCAAGCCACTCGACATGCTGCTCAAGGAAGCCAGAGTCTGGGGGCCGCGCGCCAATCCTGTGAAAAAGGCCGTGCAGCGGCTGTCGACCGCAACACTCGAAGCAGCGCTGCAACATGCGGGAAAAATCGACCGGCTCGCCAAGGGCATCGGTCAGGGCAACATCTGGGAAGAATTCCTGCGCCTCGGCCTCAGCCTCAGCCCGCAGAAATAACTACTTGGCAGGCGTTTCTTCGTCCGGCCCGAGGTCTTCCCACATGCAAACGCACTCGTTGCGAACGTCCGTGACGCCATGCTTGCGCGACGCCTGCACCAGACATTCCCCGATGCAATCATCCGCCACCACGACCAGCTTCATTTCGGCATCCACCTGGCGCTCGCCATCCCAATAGGTGCATGTTGCACAAACCTTGACCTCAGCCGGCAGGATCAGTTTTTCAGCCATCTTGTCCCCGATGAAAACCTATATTGTGGTTGCGGATAAGAGTTTACCTGCTTCCGGAAGTTCCCTCTAATTTTGCTGGCTATAATGTTCTTTTGCGCTTAATCCGGAACATCATGGACATCAAGGAATACATGCAGACCGTCGGCCGTCAGGCCCGTGCCGCCTCGCGCCGCATGGCGACGGCCTCGACCGCCGAGAAAAACGCGGCACTGCTCGCCATCGCCGCCGCCATCCGCCGCGAAAAGGCCGCGCTGGTCGCTGCCAACCAGGAAGACCTCGCCGCCGCCCGTGCCGCCGGGCTTGAAACCGCGATGCTCGACCGCCTGACGCTCTCCGAGAAGGGCGTCGACAGCATGGCCGAGGGCGTCGAACAGGTCGCCAAGCTGCCCGATCCGATCGGCGAGATGGGCGAATTCAAGTTTCAGCCTTCCGGCATTCAGGTCGGCAAGATGCGCGTGCCGCTCGGCGTCATCGGCATCATCTACGAGGCGCGCCCGAACGTCACCGCCGACGCCGCCGCGCTGTGCCTGAAGTCGGGCAACGCCGCCATCCTGCGCGGCGGCTCGGAAGCCATCCGCTCCAACCGCGCCATCGCCGCACTGGTTCAGGAAGGCCTGCGCACGGCAGGTCTGCCGGCCGACTGCGTGCAGGTCATCGATACCACCGACCGCGCCGCGGTCGGCGAGCTGATCACCATGCGCGAGTTCGTCGACGTCATCGTGCCGCGCGGCGGCAAGGGCCTGATCGCCCGCCTGCTCGCCGAATCCCGGGTACCGATGATCCAGCACCTCGACGGCAACTGCCATGTTTACCTGGAAGAGGAAGCCGACCCGAACAAGGCGCTGAAGATCGTCGAAAACGCCAAGACCCAGCGCTACGGCACCTGCAACACCGCCGAATCGCTGCTCGTCGACCGCGCGGTCGCCACCATGCTGCTACCGCCCATCGCCCACATGCTGACGACCAAGGGCGTCGAAATCCGGGGCTGCGCCGAAACCTGTGCGTTGGTCAAGGAAGCCGTGCCGGCGACGGAAGAGGATTACTACACCGAGTTCCTCGCCCCGATCATTTCAGTGAAGGTAGTTGCCGGCATCGATGAAGCGATCGCCCGCGTCAACCAGTACTCGTCACACCACACCGACGCCATCGTCACCGACAACCATCCGAAGGCCATGCGTTTCCTGCGCGAGGTCGATTCGGCGTCGGTCATGATCAACGCCTCGACGCGCTTCGCCGACGGTTTCGAGTACGGCCTGGGCGCCGAAATCGGCATTTCGACCGACAAGATTCACGCCCGTGGCCCGGTCGGTCTCGAAGGACTGACCAGCCAGAAGTGGATCGTTCTCGGCGACGGCCACGTTCGCGCCTAGAGCGGAAAACTCCTGGCCGTCGCCGGAAGCGGCGGTCAAGACACGCTGCCAGCAAAGGAGAGCCTTATGGCCGCCAGTTCATACAATGCTATCGTTAGCTCCCCCGGTTTTTCGCTCGGCGTGCACTGTACCGACGACGAAATCACGGCCATCGACTTTCTCGAACCGCGGCCGGCGCAAGCGCCGACTACGCCGCTCGCTGCCGAAGCGGTGCGCCAGCTCCAGGCCTACCTGGACGACCCGGCCTTTGAATTCAGCCTGCCGCTGCGGCCTTCCGGCACCCCCTTCCAGCGCAGGGTCTGGACACAGATCGCCGCCATTCCGCCCGGCCGGACGGATACTTACGGTCAACTGGCAAAAATGCTCAAAAATGCCCCGCGCGCCGTCGGTCAGGCCTGCGGCGCCAACCCTTTCCCGCTCGTCGTCCCCTGCCACCGTGTGGTCGCTACGGGCGGCGGACTCGGCGGCTTCAGCAGGCATGGCGGCGGTTTCCTGCTCGACGTCAAGCGCTGGTTGCTGAAACATGAACACAGCGAAACTGATACCCAGCGCGGCTGACCTCGCCGAGATCGACACCTTCTGCGACGCCCTCTGGCTCGAGGACGGCCTGGCCAAGGCGACGCTCGACAGCTATCGTTCCGATCTCGGTCAACTGGCCCTGTGGCTGGCCAAAAACGCCCACGAACCGGTTCTCGACATCCGCGAAACAACGCTGACCGCCTTCGTCGCCCACCTCTCACGCGAAACCCGCGCCAGTTCGCAGTCACGCTACCTGTCGACGCTACGCCGCTTCTATCGCTGGCAACTCGGGCGTGGCCGCATCACCACCGACCCGACGCTGAAACTCGCCAATCCGACCCGCCCTTCGCGCCTGCCCAAGGTCATGTCGGAGAAACAGGTCGACAGCCTGCTCACCGCGCCGGACGCCGACAGCGCCCTCGGCCTGCGCGACCGCGCCATGCTGGAAACCCTCTACGCCACGGGCCTGCGCGTTTCCGAGCTGGTCAATCTGAAACTGCACGAAATCGGTTTCAACGAAGGCGTGCTGCGTGCCCTCGGCAAAGGCAGCAAGGAGCGCCTGGTGCCACTCGGCGAACAGGCCATCGACTGGCTCGGCCGCTATCTGAACGAGGCGCGGCCGGAAATCCTCAAGGGCCGGCAGAGCGACGCCCTGTTCGTCACCGCCCGTGGCGGCGCCATGACCCGCCAGGCTTTCTGGCAACTCATCAAGCGGTATGCGGCGGTCGCCGGCATTGCCCCGGAAAAGCTCTCGCCGCACGTGCTGCGCCACGCCTTCGCCACCCATCTGCTCAACCACGGTGCCGACCTGCGCGTCGTGCAACTGCTGCTTGGCCACGCCGATATTTCGACCACCCAGATCTACACCCACGTCGCCCGCGAACGGCTGAAGAGCCTGCACGCCACGCATCATCCGCGCGGTTGAGCGGGCGCGGGGCGACCCATGCACCAAGCCAGAATGCGCTGCTTGACCGGCTTCGCTTCCACCAGCACAATGAAAATCCTGCTGGGTCACGCCCCGTCTTGCCGAAGAGGAGCCTCAGAAATGCCTTCGATCCTGCGCGGCATCGCCGCGCTCCTGGTTGCCATGCTCCTGCTGTTCACCGCGCAGGTACGGGCAGCCGACCCACCGAAATTCAACGTCGAGCAACTCGACCAGATGCTGGCGCCCATCGCGCTCTTTCCCGATGCGCTGCTGGCGCAGGTGCTGATGGCGACCACCTACCCCAAGGATGTCGGGGAAGCCGCCAGCTGGGCGCTCGCCAACCGCAGCCTGAAAGGCGACGACGCCGTCAAGGCGGTGCAGGACAAACCCTGGGACCCCAGCGTGCAGTCGCTGGTCGCCTTCCCGCAAGTGCTCGCCATGCTCGGCGAAAAGCCCGAATGGGTGCGCGATCTGGGCGACGCCTTTCTCGGCCAGCCGAAGGACGTCATGGATTCGGTGCAATTCCTGCGCGCCAAGGCCAAGGAGGCCGGCAACCTGAGCACCAATGAACAGCAGATCGTCACGGTGGAAGCAGCACCGCCCCCACCGCAGACTATCGTCGTCACCGCCCCGCCCCCGCCGACGCAGATCATCGTCATCGCCCCGGCCAATCCGCAGGTCGTCTTCGTGCCCATCTACAACCCGGTTCATGTCTTCGGCCCGTGGTGGCACCCGCTGTTTCCACCGTTCTTCTTCCCACCACCGCCGGTCTGGGGATTCTGCTGGAACCCGGTCGCCACCGCTATCTGGTGGGGTGTCGGCATCGGCGTCACCAACGCGCTGTGGGGCGGCGTCAACTGGGGGCGGCGCGACGTCAATATCAACGTCAATCGCTGGAACAACATCAACGTCAACAACCGGATCACCGCCAGCAATCGCAATGTGAACTGGAACCACAACCCCGGCAACCGGCGCGGCGTGCCCTATCGCGACAACATCACGCGCGACCGCGTGCAGCAGAACAATATCGGCGGACGTCAGGACTTTCGTGGCCGCGAGGATCAGCGGGCGCAGGCGCGAGCGACCCTGTCCGACCGCGTCGGCGCCGAAAATCTCGACCGCGACGCGCTGCGCAACGTCGACCGCAGCCAGATTCCGCAACGTCCGCCGGCCGGCGCCGACAGCACGTTACGCGACCGCGCAGCGGCAGCCGACCGCGGTCAGATCCAGGATCGTGCGGGTAATATCGACCGTGGCCAAGTGCAGGACCGGGCAGCCAACATCGACCGTGGTCAGATCCAGGATCGCGCCGGCAACGTCGACCGCAGCCAGGTGCAGAACCGCGCCGCCAATGTGGATCGCGGTCAGGTGCAAGACCGGGCCGCCAATATCGATCGCGCCCAGGTACAGAACCGGGCTGCCAACGTTGACCGTACCCAGGTGCAAAACCGGGCCTCCAGCGTCGACCGTAGCCAGTTGCAGAACCGCAACGCCAGCGCCGCCCAGATCAATCGCGACAACGCCTTGCGTGGTGCCAACGACGGCCGCCAGACGCTGCAGCAGATCGACCGTGGCAATGCCAGCCTGGCCACTCAGCGCCAGGCCGCCGCCGGCCGGCAAGCCAATGTCGCGCGCCCGGCGGGTGGCGCAGGCGCGGCCGCCGGGCGGTTGCGCAATTAACCGTGATGGGGCCGATGATGAAAAATCGAACAATGACCAATCGATTCCTGAAAGGCGCGGCGGCGCTGCTGTTCGCGCTGGCGCTTTCGGTGCCGGCTGGCGCCGGTACGCAAAGGACGTTTGTCTCGCCGGAAGTCGCGGCGGAAGCCTTGGTAGATAGCGTGGCGCGCAATGACGAAGCCGAGGTGCGTGCCATTCTCGGCATCAATTCCGACAAGCTGCTGCCGCTCGACAGGCTTTCTGCCGAAGATCGCCTGGCCTTTTTCGATGCCTGGGCGCAAGGTCGCCGTATCGTGAGCGACGGCGACAAGGTGGCTCGCCTCGAACTGAGCAGTGGCTGGACCCTGCCGATCCCGCTGGTGCGCACCGGCCAAGGCTGGGTCTTCGACACCCGGGCGGGCAAGGAAGAAATGCGCATCCGCCGCATCGGCCGCAACGAACTGGCCGCCATCGGAACCCTGCGCGCCTATGTCGACGCGCAGCAGGAATATGCCGGTCTGGATATCAGCGGCAACCGCGAATTTGCACAGAAAATCCTGAGTTCCCCCGGCAGGCGGGACGGTCTCTACTGGCCGACGGCTGAGGGTGAGCCGGAAAGTCCGCTCGGGCCGCTGCTGGAGACGAAAGACCTGAAGGATGGCTACCACGGCTACCGCTTCCGGATTCTCAAGGCGCAGGGCAAGGCCGCGCCGGGGGGCGAGAAGCGCTATGTCAGCTCGGGCCGCATGAGCGAAGGCTTCGCCGCCGTCGGCTGGCCCGCCCGCCCCGGCGAAACCGGCCTGATGACCTTCATCGTCAATCACGACGGCGTCGTCTACCAGAAGTATCTCGGGCCGAACACGGCAGCCATCGCCGGTGCGATGACCCGCTTCGACCCCGACGCTTCCTGGACGGCAGTCCCCGCCCCCTGACTTTCGGGCACGCGTCCCCGCTGCGCAAGGACAGGCTGCGCGTGGGGAAGCGGGAACACTAAAATGCGGCTGTTGCCCAAACATCCACCACCATGAACAAGAACGACCACGCCCCCGAAACCCCGGCGACCAAATTCCTCAAGTCGCACAAGATTCCCTATTCCAGTCACCTCTACGCCTACGAGGAACATGGCGGCACCAAGGTCTCGGCCCGCGAACTGAACGTCGACGAGCACGCCGTCGTCAAGACGCTGGTTTTCGAGGATGAAAGCGCCAAACCGCTGATCGTCCTGATGCACGGCAACTGCAAGGTATCGACCAGGGAACTCGCGCGCCAGATCGGCTGCAAGAAGGTCGAGCCGTGCAAGCCGGAAGTCGCCAACCGCCATACCGGTTATCTGGTTGGCGGCACCAGCCCGTTCGGCACCAAGAAGCCGATGCCGGTCTGCCTGGAAAAGACCATCCTCGACCTGCCGCTGATCTACATCAACGGCGGTCGCCGCGGCTACCTGGTCGGCGTTCATCCGCACGACCTGTTGCGCGTGCTGAATCCGACGCTGGTCGAGGTCGCCAACAAGGCGTGATTGCCTAAACCAATCGACAGTATTTGCTGAATCGATTGGAGCTATCAAACATCGGCCGGTAAAGTTGCTCCAGACAATCAGGAGCGCAACCATGACCCAGCTCGTCATCCGCCACTACGCAAAGCCGGCCGCCCAACCCAGGCTCTGGGCCGGCATCTTCATGGCCGTCGTCGCGATTGCCTTCGGCATCGAACAGGCCGCGCAATGGCTGGCCACCCACCCGATCGCCGCCAGGGGTCTTGAAGCCAGCCTGCTGGCCGGTCTCGCCACCGGCCTTGGCGCCTTGCCCATCCTCCTCCTCCGTCGCCCATCCGCCAGCCTGATGGCGCCGATGCTCGGCCTCGCCGGCGGCATGATGCTCGCCGCCAGCTTTTTCTCCCTACTCGTGCCGGCGATCCAGACGGTGGCCGCCAGCGCGGCGCCGCTGGTTCTCGCACCCCTCACCGCCCTCGCCTTTCTCGGCGGCACGCGATTGATGCGGCAGATGGACCGCCGTTTCCCCCATGCCCATGTCGAGGAGGTGGACGCAAGCAGCGCGCTGCCGCAGGTCGAACTTGTCGTTGCCGCCATTGCGCTGCACAACCTGCCGGAAGGGCTGGCCGTCGGTGTTGCCGCGGCGTCCGGCGCCGGCCATGGCATGACGCTGGGCATCGCCCTGCAGAACATTCCCGAGGGCTGGATCGTTGCCAGCGCCATGCTCGCGCTCGGTGCCGCGCCGCTGCGCGCCGCCTTGATCGCACTTGCGACCGGCCTCGTCGAACCGCTCGGCGGCCTGTTCGGCGTCATCGCCGGCACCGTGGCCGGGGACGCGCTTCCGCTGGCCCTCGCGGCGGCGGCCGGCGCCATGCTCTGGGTGGTCAGCCATGAATTGATCCCGGCCGCCTGTCGTCCGGGGTGCGCCGTTGCCGGCAGCGCCGGCCTGGCCGGCGGATTTGTCGTGATGGCGGCGCTGGCTGCCTTTCTCTAGATCGAACGCTCGATGATCACGCCGACACGCTTGACGTTCGGCAGCATGCCGAGTTTGGCGACCGAAACACGCACCCAGTGGACGGCAAAAGTTTCCAGCAGATAGGTCGCCACATGCTCGGCCAGTGCTTCCAGAAGATTGAAATGGCTGGCCGCCAGGTCGGCTCGCAAACGCTCGACGACCACCGCGTAATCGACGGTGTCGCGAATGTCGTCGCTGGCCCCGGCTGACGCGGTCGACACGCCGATTTGCAGCGAAATCTCGACTGTCTGCGCCATGGCCTTCTCGCGCGGATAGATGCCTATCCACGTCGCAGCGCGCAGTTCGTCGATGAAAATGATGTCCATTTGGCGGTCGACCGTGGTCGGGGGTGTAAAATCCGCCGCGATTGTACCTCAGTGACCTCCGCACCCCATGCAAATCGCCCTTGCCGTCATCGCCGCCTACCTGCTCGGTTCCGTTCCCTTCGCCATGGTTTCGTCGCGGATCTTCGGCCTCGCCGATCCGCGCAGCTATGGCTCGGGCAATCCCGGGGCGACCAACGTGCTGCGTAGCGGCAACAAGAAAGCGGCGCTGCTCACGCTGATCGGCGATGCGCTCAAGGGCTGGGCGGCAGTTTTTGTCGCCCGCCAACTGGGCTTCTCCGACAGCGTGGTCGGCCTCGTCGCGCTCGCCGTATTCTTCGGCCACCTGTTCCCGATTTTTCTGAAGTTCAAGGGCGGCAAGGGCGTCGCCACCGCCGCCGGCGTGCTGCTGGCGCTCGATCCGCTGCTCGGCCTGGCCGTGGCCGGCACCTGGCTGTTCACCGCCTTCGCCTTCCGCTACTCCTCGCTGGCCGCCATCCTCGCCGCCGCGCTGGCCCCGGTCTATTCGCTGCTGATGCACGGCGCCAATGCACAGATCATCGTCATCGGCATTCTTGCCATGGCCCTGATCGGCAAGCACTGGCAGAATTTTCAGCGCCTGCTGGCGGGGCAGGAAGCCAGGATCGGCAGCAAGAAACAGGCGTGATGGCAGTTCGCGCGATGCGTTTATTGTCGGTCACCAAATAGCGAACGGCAATTGATGAAATACCAATAATGAATTAGTCCAATAACTCACCACTGTTTAGACTGTACTAATCAGGTACGTACCGACCTGTTTCCCGTTCAGGAGGTCAGCATGATGTATCGACTCATTCAGCAATTCATCGACGATGGCCCCGCTTGGGGTGGCTATGTCGAAATTCTCGCCGCTCTTCCGGACAATTACTAGAGCCGATCAGCCCTGCGGAGCAAGCGTCGCCAAGTCATTGTGCCTGACGGTCTGAAGCACGAAGTCCGCGGCAATCCGGGATTTATTGCCAGAAGAGGAAACATGGGGACGAAAAAGTGCTGCAAGGCCAGACCGCCGTGCAAGGATTGCCCGAAGCGCGGCAAAAAGAAGGCTAATTGCGCCCCCCAAGGGGAGTTCCTGTGGGGCGCGGTCGACCGCGATCACTGCGCGACTTTCTACTTCGTGCCGCCGGCCGCCATGTCCATCAACGGCCAGCGCGGCTGCACCGCAAAATCGCCGGCCGGCTTTGCCGGCGTGCCGGCCTGAAGACGCAGGCAGCCGGCCAGCGCGATCATCGCGCCGTTGTCGGTACAGAATTCCAGTTCCGGGTAATGGACGCGGAAGCGTTTACGTTTCGCCTCGTCGTCGAGGGTAGCCCGCAACTGCCGGTTGGCGCCGACCCCGCCGGCCACCACCAGTTGCTTGAGGCCGGTCTGTTTCAACGCCTTCAATGATTTTTTTACCAGCACCTCGACGATGGCTTCCTGGAAAGCCCGCGCCGCGTCAGCCCTGAACTCGTCGGTAAGCGGCTCGCCCTGCTCGCGCACCAGCGTCAGCACCGCCGTCTTCAGGCCGGAAAAACTGAAGTTGAGATCGCCGGAATGCAGCATCGGGCGGGGCAATTCATACGCGCCCGGCGTGCCCTGGTCAGCCAGCTTCGAGAGCAATGCCCCGCCGGGATAAGGTAAGCCGAGCAACTTGGCGCTCTTGTCGAAAGCCTCGCCGGCCGCGTCGTCAAGCGTCTCGCCTAGCAACTCGTACTCGCCGACAGCGGTCACCCGCATCAACTGCGTATGGCCGCCGGAAACCAGCAGCGCGACAAACGGAAAGCCGGGCGGATCGGCAGACAACAGCGGCGAGAGCAGGTGGCCTTCGAGGTGATGCACCGGAATCGTCGGCTTGTCCAGCGCCACAGCGAGTGCTTCGGCGAAGGCGCAGCCGACCAACAGTGCGCCGGCGAGGCCCGGACCGCGCGTGTAGGCAACCGCATCGATGTCGGCCAGGTCGCGATTCGCTCGGCTCAAAGCGTCACGCAACAGAGGCACGACGCGCCGGATATGGTCGCGCGACGCCAGCTCGGGCACAACACCGCCGTACTCGGCATGCATCGCCACCTGCGAGTGCAAAGCGTGTGACAACAACCCGGCAGCGCTGTCGTAGAGGGCAATACCGGTTTCGTCACAGGAGGATTCAACACCGAGGACTAGCATCGGCGCGCATTTTAGCACTTGAGAGAAAGAGGATTTCTCCAGTATACTGTTCGGCTTTCCGCAAGCTTGCGGATACAAATTTGCGCGCACTGCCGTTTACTTGACCTGGCAGGCGCCTGACTGAAGGGGGTGATTTATATGCCGAACAT
>DATIUN010000127.1:0-11108 GCA_035466795.1 Azonexus sp.
CGGTCAGCCAGGAACGCCCGAAAGCGTTAATAATCACCAAATGCCCCATAATTTTTCTTACAGCGAGACGGAGCCGGGCGAACCAAGCATGAAGAAAAAAGACATCATCATCCGCGACATCATTCCCCTGCGCGGCCCCAATATCTGGACCTACCGGCCGGTGCTGGAAGCCTGGGTCGATATCGGCGAACTGGAAGACTTCCCCTCGAACAAGATTCCCGGCTTCTACGAGCGCCTGACCGCCCTGCTGCCCTCGCTGATCGAGCACCGCTGCAGCTACGGGGAACGCGGCGGTTTCCTGCGCCGCGTCGAGGAAGGCACCTGGGCAGCCCACATACTCGAACATGTGACCCTCGAACTGCAGAATCTGGCCGGCCTGCCCGGCGGCTTCGGCAAGGCCCGCGAAACTTCCGAAATCGGGGTGTACAAAGTCGCCGTCCGCGCCTGGCATGAGGAGGTCACCCGCGCCGCGCTGTACCACGGACGCGACCTGATCATGGCGGCGATCGAGGACAGGCCGTTCGACGTCGCCGCCATCGTCGAGGAACTCGGCGACATGGTCGATTCCAAGTGTCTGGGGCCGTCGACCGCAAGCATCGTCGATGCCGCCGACGACCGCGACATTCCGACCATCCGCCTGCTCGAGGACGGCAATCTGGTGCAGATCGGCTACGGCGCGGCAATGCGCCGCATCTGGACGGCCGAAACCGACCGCACCAGCGCCATCGCCGAAACCATTTCGCGCGACAAGGACCTGACCAAGGAACTGCTCTCCTCCTGCGGCGTGCCGATTCCCGAAGGCCGCGAAGTCGATAGTGCCGCGGATGCCTGGGACGCCGCCGAAGACATCGGTCTGCCGGTCTGCGTCAAGCCGGTCGACGGCAACCACGGGCGCGGCGTCTTCATCGACGTCAAGACCCGGGAAGAAATCGAAAAAGCCTACGCCATCGCCGTCGAGGAAGGCAGCGCCGTGCTGGTCGAACGTTCCATTCCCGGCACCGAGCACCGCCTGCTGGTGGTCGGCGGCAAGCTGGTCGCCGCCAATCGCGGCGACATGGTGATGGTGACCGGCGACGGCAAGTCGACGGTACGCGAACTGATCGACAGCCAGGTGAACTCGGATCCGCGGCGCGGTCCGACCGAACTACACCCGCTGTCGGTGATCCGCATCGACTCCGCCGCACGCATGGAACTCGGCCGCCAGGGCCTGACCGCCGATGACGTTCCCGCCGCCGGCCGCGACGTGCTGATCCAGCGCAACGCCAACCATGCCTTCGACGTAACCGATGAGGTCCATCCGGAAACCGCCGCGCTGGCCGCGCTGGCTGCCCGCGTCGTCGGCCTCGACATCGCCGGCATCGATCTGGTGGCCGAGGATATCGCGAAGCCGCTTGCCGAGCAGGGCGGCGCCATCGTCGAGGTCAACGCCGGCCCCAGCCTGCTGATGCACCTGCGCCCCGGCGTCGGCAAGCCGCGCCCGGTCGGCAAGGCGATTGTCGACAACCTGTTCGGCGCAAGCGAAAGCGCGCGCATCCCGGTCGTCGGCATTACCGGCACCCACGGCAAGACGGCCGTCGCCCGACTGGTCGGCCACCTGATCCATCTGTCCGGCAAGCGTGTCGGGACAGCCTGCAGCAACGGCCTCTATCTCAACCGCCGCCAGGTCCAGAAGGCAGACGCCGCCAACTGGACGGCCGGCCACCGCCTGCTGCTCAACCGCGCCGTCGATGCAGCGGTGATCGAGAACGGCGCCCGCACCATCCTCGGCGAAGGCCTGTCCTACGACCGTTGCCAGGTGGGCGTCGTCACCAATATCGATCCTGCTGCCGAGAGCCTGGCGCGCTGGGACGTGCACCCCAGCGGCGGCGAATACTTCACGACTTTCCGCAACACCTACCGCACGCAGATTGACGTCGTGCTGCGCGGCGGCTATTCGGTGCTCAATGCCGCCGATGAAGTCGTTGCCGACCTGGCCGAACTGTCGGACGGCGAAGTCATCCTTTTCGCCGCCGATCCGGCCTGCCCGGCCATGGCAGCACACATTGCCGCCGGCCGGCGCGGGGTCTTCGTGCGCGACGGCCGCATCACGCTGGCCAGCGGCAAGGACGAAATCCGCATCTGCCGTCTCGGCGACGCGCCGGTCATCGGCCAGCAGAAGGATCCGGCCACCATCGCCAACGTGCTGGCCGCCGTCGCCGCCGGCTGGGCGCTGGGCCTGACCCAGGAAGTCATCGCGACCGGTGTCAAAACCTTCGGCCTCGAACTGCCCGACCCTGTCACCCTGCTGCTGCAGAGCGCCAGGAAGCCGCAACCGGCCAAAACGCCGGCTGCCCGAAAATAACAAGGATTCAGCGTCATGGACGTTACCCGCATTCGTGCCCTGCGCGGCCCCAACCTGTGGAGCCGGCACACCGCGATTCAAGCCATCATTACCTGCGAAGGGGCCGAGAGCGCCATCGCCAACCTGCCGGGTTTCGAAGCCCGCCTGCGCGACCGCTTTCCCGAACTCGGCGACCTGATCCCCGCCGACCACCTCGACACCGTCTCGATGGCCCACGCGCTGGAGTTCGCCGCGCTCGGCCTGCAGGCCCAGGCCGGCTGCCCGGTGACCTTCAGCCGCACGGCGCAAACGGTCGACACCGGCGTCTATCAGGTCGTCGTCGAATACACCGAGGAAGATGTCGGCCGCCTCGCCTTCGAGCGCGCCGAACAACTCTGCCGGGCGGCGCTCGCTGACACCCCCTTCGACCTCGACGGCTCGCTGAAGGAACTGCGCGAACTGGACGAAGACATCCGCCTCGGCCCCTCCACCGGCGCCATCGTCGCGGCCGCCTTGGCCCGTGGCATTCCCATTCGCCGCCTGACCCAGGGCAGCCTCGTCCAGTTCGGCTGGGGCAGCAAGCAACAGCGCATCCAGGCCGCCGAAACCAGTTTTACCAGCGCGATCGCGGAATCGATCGCCCAGGACAAGGAATTGACGAAGCGCCTGCTGCATGCCGCCGGCGTCGCGGTACCGCTCGGTCGTCCGGTCGAAGACGAGGACGATGCCTGGGCCGCCGCCCAGGAAATCGGCCTGCCGGTCGTCGTCAAGCCGCGCGACGGCAACCAGGGCAAGGGCATCTCGGTCAATCTGACCAGCGAAGCGCAGATTCGCCAGGCCTACCGCGTCGCCATCGAATACCGCGACGACATCCTGGTCGAGAAATACCTGCCCGGCCACGACTACAGGCTACTGGTCATCGGCGACAAACTGATCGCCGCCGCCCGCCGCGACCCGCCGCTGGTCATCGGCGACGGCACGCATACCGTCCGCCAGCTGGTCGACATCGTCAATCGCGACCCGCGCCGCTCGGACGGCCACGCCACCTCACTTACCAAGATCCGTTTCGACGAAATTGCCCTCGCCCGCCTCGCCGAGCAGGGCTATGACGCCGACACCGTGCCGCCACGCGGCACCCGCGTCGTCCTGCGCAACAACGCCAACCTGTCCACCGGCGGCACCGCCACCGACGTCACCGACGACGTACACGCGGAACTCGCCGCCGGCGCCGTGGCCGCTGCCCAGACCGTCGGCCTCGACATCTGCGGTATCGACGTCGTCTGCGACACCATGCTCAAGCCGCTGGAAGAACAGGGCGGCGGCATCGTCGAGGTCAATGCCGCGCCCGGCCTGCGCATGCACCTTGACCCGTCGTTCGGCAAGGGCCGCGCGGTCGGCGAGGCGATCGTGAACATGATGTTCCCCAATGGCGACAATGCACGCATCCCGGTCGTTGCCATCGCCGGCACCAACGGCAAGACCACGACCAGCCGGCTGATCGGCCGCATCTTCGAAAGTAACGGACTGCGCGTCGGCATGACCAGCACGGACGGCGTCTATATCGAGGGCCGGCGCACCGATACCGGCGACTGCTCAGGCCCGAAGAGCGCACGTAACGTGCTGCTGCACCCGGACGTCGACGCCGCAGTCTTCGAAACCGCGCGCGGTGGCGTGCTGCGTGAAGGCCTGGGCTTCGACATGTGCGACGTCGCGGTCATCACCAATATCGGCATCGGCGACCACCTCGGGTTGAATTTCATCACCACGGTCGACGAGCTTGCCGTGGTCAAACGGGTCATCGTCGAAAACGTCGCCCCCAAAGGCACTGCCGTCCTCAACGCCGCCGACCCCGTCGTCGCCGCGATGGCGCATCACTGCCCCGGGCAGATCATCTTCTTCGCCCGGGACCGGATGAATCCGGTGCTCGCCACGCACCGCGCACAAGGCCGGC
This sequence comes from Azonexus sp., assembly GCA_035466795.1. Classification (GTDB taxonomy): domain Bacteria; phylum Pseudomonadota; class Gammaproteobacteria; order Burkholderiales; family Rhodocyclaceae; genus Azonexus. The sequence goes on from DATIUN010000127.1 coordinate 4,272, forward strand.
GCGTCGTCCATGTCGAACGCGATGCCATTGTCTGCAGCGAGGGACGCAAGAAACACCGCATCCCGCTCGCCAACATCCCGCTGACCCGCAACGGCACGATCGGCTTCCAGGTCGAAAATGCGATGGCGGCGATTGCCAGCGGCTGGGCCCTCGGTTACGCATGGGAGGTCATCGAGCGCGCCCTGGCCGGTTTCGTCAGCGATGCCCAGACCGCTCCCGGCCGCTTCAACGTTTTCGACTACAAGGGTGCGACGCTGATCGCCGATTACGGCCACAACCCGGACGCCATCCAGGCGCTGGTCAACGCCATCGAGAACATGCCGGCCAGGCGTCGCTCGGTGGTCATCAGCGGTGCCGGCGACCGCCGCGACGACGACATCCGCCAGCAGACGGAAATCCTCGGCGATGCCTTCGATGACGTGATTCTCTATCAGGATGCCTGCCAGCGCGGCCGCGAGGACGGCGAGGTCATCGCGCTGCTGCGCGCCGGCCTCGCCGATGCGAAGCGAACCAGCGAAACACTGGAAATCAGCGGCGAATTCCTGGCCATCGATACCGCACTGGGCCGCCTCAACCCGGGCGATTTGTGCCTGATCCTGATCGATCAGGTCGAGGATGCGCTGGTGCACATCGCCAGGCGTATCGCTGAGGCTTAAGTCATCGAGCCCTGCAGGGCCAATCTGCCTGCAGCGCCCGATTCAATCGCCCAATTCGTACTGCTTGATCAAACGGTAGATATTGCGCTCGCTTATTCCGAGAACAAGGGCAGCCTTTGCCCGGTTTCCGCCGTATTGCCCCAGCATCCGCCGCAGATAGTCCTTTTCGATTTCATCGAGACGGGGCTCGTGATCGAATGCTAGGACGACCGAATCGGGGCGCCGGGCAACCAGCGGACCGAAATGTTCGGCGCGGATTCGTCCGTCACGACCGGCCAGGATGACTGCTCGCTCGACCAGATTGCGCAATTCCCTGACGTTGCCCGGCCAATCGTAGGCCATCAGCAACTTGAGCGCGTCCGGTGTCAATTTGCGCTCGATGCCGCGCGCGAAACGTTGAAGAAAGTGCTCGGCGAGCAGCGGAATATCCTCGCGCCGCTCACGTAGCGGCGGCACATGGATGACGAAACTGGCCAGCCTGAAATAGAGGTCGTTACGAAAGCTCCCAGCCTGGCTCATCTCGGCCAGATCCCGGTTGCTTGCCACGACGAAGCGGACATTCGCCTTCAATGTTTTGGTGCCGCCGAGGCGACGAAATGTATTTGTTTCCAGCACACGCAGCAGTTTTGCCTGAATTGCCGGGCTGGTTTCACCGATTTCATCAAGAAACAGCGTGCTGCCTTCCGCCTCTTCGATCAAGCCTTTTTTCTGGCGTTCGGCGCTGGTAAAAGCACCGCGTTCGTGGCCGAAAATTTCGGACTCGAACAGCGTTTCCTGCAACGTTCCGCCGTCGACCGTAACCATCTCTCGGCCGCAACAAGCGCTGCTTTCGTGCAGGGCCTGGGCGACCATTTCCTTACCGGTACCTGATTCACCCTGAATCAAAACGGTCGCATCGGTCGGCGCTACTGCCTCGATCAGGTCAAGGACTTCCTGCATGGCGCGCGAATTGCCGATCAGCGGACCGGGGCGCCGTGACTCCAGCTGGCGCCTGTAAAACGCATTGCGGCGCCGAAGCTCGGCGTTATCCAGTTCGCGCCGGATGATGATTTCCAGCTCGTCGAGACCAACCGGTTTGGTCAGATACTCGACCGCACCGGCCTGGATCAGGCTCACCGCATTTCGAATCGAACCGTAGCCGGTCAGCACCACAATCGGATATTGAGGGGATAGCGCTTCCACCAGCTTCGGCGTATCGGCATCCGGCAGTTTGAGATCCATGAAAATCAGATCCGGCTCGATTTCCAGAAGCGTCTGCGAGGCCTCTTTCCAGTTGAGCGCACCTATGCAATCCAGCCCCAGGTCGGCAATTTGCTCGACCAGAAGCTGATTGAACACCCGATCATCATCAACGACCAGCACCAGTTTTTTCATGTCAGGAATGACTCACCAATGGCAAGCGCACACTGAACACAGCGCCCTGACCGGGCACGCTCGACACCTCAATAGTACCTGCATAACGTTCGACGATCGCTTTGCAGATGGCAAGACCGAGTCCCGTGCCGCCCTCGCCGTCAGCACGATGGCTGAAAAACGGATCAAAAATGTGGTCGACCATCCCGGATGGAATCCCCAGTCCGGTGTCACGCACCTCGATCACCGCCGACTTGCCTTCGGCATGGGTCCGGACCGTCAAGCTTCCTCCGTCCGGCATCGCATGATGCGCATTCTGTACCAGGTTGAGCACGACCATGCGCAGGTCGCTGTCGTCGGCCAGAACGCGCAAGTTGCCCGCAGCCAAGTCCTGATGCTGGACGATACCGTGGCTCTGGGCGTCGAAATCGAGCAACTGCAGCGTGTCGTTCACTGCCTGGTTGAGCGATACGATCTGCGCCTGCTGCTGCGGCAGGCGGGAAAGCAACAGGAGTCGCTGGGTGACGCCGGTGCACCGATCGATTTCTGCATTGATCATTTCCAGATAGCTGCAAATGCGTTGCTGATCAACATTGCCATGACGAACGTTGCGCAACAAACCCTCGACGGCAAGGCGCATGGAACCCAGCGGATTGTGTATTTCGTGAGCAATACCGGCAGCCAGCAGCCCGAGTTCCGACAGTCGCTGTTCCTGCGACAGGCGCGCGACTTCCGACAGATCACTGGTCGATTCAACGATCAGCCTTTCCTGGCCGGCGTTCCCTGAGCGCTCAACCAGAACGGCATGGACCTCGACCGGAATTTCACGGCCATCAGCAGCCCGGTGGCGATGCCGGCATTTCAGGGACTGCCCGGGCTCCTTCAATTCAACCGCCGGACACACCAGCATCGTTACCGGGCAGGGCTTGTTGCGACCATGGCTGGAAACATGGCATAGCTGACCGACCGCAAGCGCTTCAGTCACCCCGAGCTGCTTGCAGTAGGCTCGATTGACCGCAAGAATTCGCAGATCCGACTGACGGATGACGCGCACACCGTCCGGCAGCCCGTCGAGCAACTCCTGCAAAAAGCGCTGCTGTTTCTCTGCGAGGCCAATCTGCTCGACCAGGCTATCCGCCATGCGGTTGAAACTGACTGCCAGACGACCGGGTTCGTCATCGTCCCGCACGGCAGCCCGGACGGCGAGATTCCCGGAGGTCAGTTGGCGGGCAGCGTCATCGAGATCCCGTAAGGGTTCGACCACGCGCAGGCGCAACATGCGCCACAGCACCCCTAAAGTCAGTGCGAGGACAATCGCACCCGCCAGCGCAAACAAACCGGCACTGCGATATGCCTCGGCGCGAATGGTCTCGGCGCGATAGTCGACAACCAGGACGCCATTTACCGGGTGTTTTTCGAGAGCACCGTGACAGCCGACGCAGGCTTCCTGGTTCGGCACCGGATTGATCGAGCGCAGCACCTCGCCCCCGCCCGGCTGGGACACAAACTGGCTTTCCGGCACGCCAAGTCGCTCGACACGGACCAGTTCCGGTAGCTCCCTGCCCATGTTTTCCGGATTGGACGCGAAGCGCACCTCACCCGCTGGTGACAAAATCATGACATCTCTGATGCCCTGCAGTTGCCCCATGCGCTCAACGATGTTGCGCAAACCGGGTACGTCACGCTTGAGCATCGCGTTTTCAAGTGCCACGCGCAGCAAATGGTTGATTTGCTCCGAAGTCACTGCCCGCTCATGCTCCAGCTGACCGCGATAGAGCGCCAGAAAGAGCAGCCCGAAGACCAGCGAGGCGCCGCCGGCGACCAGCAGAACACGGCGCAACAGGCGCTGCCTCAGCGATGGTGAGCGGCTATTGTCGTTTGCTGGCATAGGTCGGAAGGATACCGAAAATCAATCGCGCTGACCCTGAACAAACCGGCACTACCAGCAAAAACAAATACTGCGGGGCTGAACTACCAGCTTGCCCCCTGTATGCCAGGCACAAATCGAATGGGTGCAATCTCGGCCTTGTCGAGCGCCAGCTTGCGATTGATCAGCGCCCCCATCTCTTCGCGAGACGGCAACGGCAAATCGTGGATTTCGCCGAGCAGTTCACGGAAATGTAGCAACCAGACATACGTCAGTTCGGCCAATGCCGCATAAAACGCGGTATTGCAGTGTGCCGACACCCGTTGCGCCCAGTCCGGCAGCCAGTATCCGAGATGCTGATCGATGAAGGCGGCCAGTTTTTCCGGGTCGACCGCACCCTGAAGGAAGTACCCTTGGGGTGCCGCAGACGCCAGAACCTGCCGCAGATACTGCAATTGCAAAACCAGGTGATCATCGAACCGGCTACGCCAGTCACTGACCTGCCAGCCAGCCGCGGCATAGATTTCGCGCAATTCGAACATCGACCGGTCGCAGGCGAGATGCTCGTCGCTCAACCAGACCGACTCATAGGGTGAAGCACCGAACCTGTTGTTCAGGTAAATCGCCGCATAGTCGGCCGCCAGTTCATCCAGCGTCGGCATGTCGTGCAGGGCGGCTGCCATATTGGAATGCGCCGTCCGGCCAGCCTCGTCGGCAGCGGATAACGCCAAGCCATTCGGGAACGCCGCGACCTTCAACGCCGCCAGTATCTCGGCATCCAGTTCCCGGTCGTGCAGTCGGATCAACTGGTCGAGATCTTGGACCAGCGCGTCGCGCAATTCAGCTTCCATCAACTTTGCCCTTGCTGTGGGGAATGAATCCTATGGATGGGTGCGTCAACGCCGGGTTGGCCATGTTCCTGACCTGCCTGACCGGCTTGTCATCGGGCCCGATCGCCTTGCTCTTCAGCACACCCTGCCAGATTTCCTCGATCGGACCGATGTCGAGCACGCGCATCATGCAGGCCATGACGCAATACGGCTTGCGACCGGCTTCCAGCTCATCGATGCACATGTTGCATTTCTTGATCACCAACTCCTGCGGATCCCACTGTGGCGCACCATATGGGCAGGCCGCCTCGCACTTGCGGCAACCGATGCACAGGGTCGAGTCGATGTCGACAACGCCGTTGTCGGCACGCTTCCAGATCGCGCCGGTCGGGCAAGTCGGCAGGCAGGCCGGTTCCGCGCAATGGTTACACGACATGTTGACCTTGTAGGCAAACACCTCCGGGAAATTGCCGCCCTCGATATACATCACACGCCTGAAGCGCGGGCCGGGCGGCAGACCGTTCTTGTCCTTGCAGGCAATTTCGCAGGCGCGGCAACCAATGCAATCGACATTGTGGTGGATGAACCCGAACTGCTTGGCTGGCTTAACCGGTTCGTAAGTTTGCGCTACCTTGCGGCGGATGGCCTGTTCAAGCTCCTGCTTGTCGACTTTCTTGACCATTACTTGTCCCTCCGGAAGATCACCGAACGCGAGGTCGCCTGCATATCCCAGCCGGGGTAGTGTTCAAGCGAGGTCTTTTTCAGATCGACCAGGATGGTGTTATAGGCGAAGGCGCCGGCAGGACTTGGCTCGTCCAGCGTCAGGAAGTCCGGATTGCCGGCCCGGTCGGTGCCATCCTTGGCCAGATCCATCCAGGCTCCTTCGAAAAGCACCACGACATTCGGCATGCAGCGTTCGGTAACGTAGGCCGGAACGACCACCTTGCCGCGCTCGTTCCACACTTCGACGATATCTCCGGTCTTGATGCCGAGCTTTGCTGCATCGCGCGTGCTTATCGTAACCTCCTGCTGGTAGGTTTCGCGCAGCCAGGGGATGTTGTGGAAAATCGAGTGCGTCCGCCAGCGCGGGTGCGGCGTGATCATGTGGAAGGGGAATTTCTTGGCCTTCTCGTGATTGAGCGACTCGAATGGCTCGATCCACTTCGGGATATAGGGTATTTCGTAGCCGTACTGTGTCTTGGTCCAATCCTTGATATTGGCCAGCGTGGTGGACAGGATTTCGATCTTGCCGGAAGGCGTCTCAAAGGGCACGCCCTTGCTGATCTGCTCCTCGAAGGCGATATGCGGCCTGTCGAAAACAAACTTGTAGACGCCGTGCTGTTTGAATGTCTCCCACGACATGGTGACGCCCTGGTGCTTCTGCACTTTGTCGCTCCACCACGCCGTCAGGTAGGCCTCGTCAGTGGCATCGCTGTTCGTAAAGTAATCGCGCTCGGCCTTCGGGTTGTAGCGTTTGCCGAAATCCTTGACCGTCGGATCAAGCTTTTCGATTCTGTAGGCGAGTTCGGTAAACACCTGAAAGTCGGTCCGCGACTCGCCGAGCGGCTCGATGACTTTCGGTCGGTGGATGTAGTAATGGCCCTTGTACCAGGGCAATGCCACATCCTGACGTTCGAAATGCGTAGCGATCGGGAACAGTACATCGGCCCACAGGCCAGACGGCGTGATGGTCGAATCCATGCAGACGACCAGTTCCAGCATTTTGATCGCCTGGATCTCCTTGTTCACGTTGGTCAGCTGGTTGAACCAGTCCGAACCATGCCAGAAGATGGCCTTGATGTTGGGAATCTTGCCGTCGAGCTCGTCGCCGCGGGGCCACAGCCCGACCTCCTCGCGCTTGACGTTGGGGTAATTGAGCACGCAATGCGCCCAGCGGTCGGACTTGATCGAGCCATACCAGACATTGGCATACTCGTCGTAAGGATAGGCCACCGCTTCGGCATGCCACCCCTTGCCGACACCCTCGGCACAGCCGCCGAGGATGCCGATGTTGCCGGTCATCGCCTGCAGGGCGGCAGCCATCCGGTTGTATTGCTCGCCATAGCTGGCGCGCCCTGGCGACCAACTCGCCTTGAGGGCGGCCGGCTTGGTCGTGGCATACATTTCCGCC
>DATIUN010000128.1:0-2767 GCA_035466795.1 Azonexus sp.
CTTTGCCCGCTTGCCGGCTTACTTGCCGGACAAGGCCATCATCAGGTCGTTGATGCGCTTGACGAAGCCGGCCGGGTCGTCGAGCTGGCCGCCTTCGGCCAGAGTTGCCTGCTCGAAAAGCAGCGCCGCCCAATCGTCGAAACGGCTTTCCTCGTACTTCAGGCGCATCACCGCCGGATGTTGCGGATTGATTTCGAGAATCGGCTTCGTCGCCGGCATCGGCTGGCCGGCCGCCTTCATCAGGCGCGCCAGGTTGCCGGACGGGTCGTGCTCGTCGGAAACCAGGCAGGACGGCGAATCGGTCAGGCGGTAGGTGACGCGCACATCCTTCACCTTGTCGCCGAGCGAGGTCTTCACCTTTTCCAGCAGTTCCTTGTACTCGTCGGCGGCCTTTTCGGCTTCCTGCTTCTCGGCTTCGTCTTCCAGCTTGCCGAGATCGAGGCCGCCCTTGGCCACCGATTGCAGGTGCTTGCCGTCGAACTCGGTCAGATGGCCGACCACCCACTCGTCAACGCGGTCGGAGAGCAGCAGCACTTCGATGCCCTTCTTGCGGAAGATTTCGAGGTGCGGGCTGTTCTTCGCGGCATTGAAAGTATCGGCGGTGACGAAGTAGATCTTCTCCTGGCCTTCCTTCATGCGACCGATGTAGTCGGCCAGCGAGACGGTCTGCTCGGCGGTATCGTTGTGCGTGGACGCGAAGCGGATCAGGCCGGCAATCTTGTCCTTGTTGGCATGATCCTCACCAACGCCTTCCTTGAGCACCGAACCGAAGGCTTCCCAGAACGTGGCATACTTTTCCTTGTCATTCTCGGCGAGGTCTTCCAGCATGCCGAGCACCTTGCGCGTGCAACCGCTGCGGATGCCGTCGATGTCCTTGCTCTGCTGCAGGATTTCACGCGAGACGTTCAACGGTAGGTCGGAGGAATCGACCACCCCGCGCACGAAGCGCATGTACAGCGGCATCAGCTGTTCGGCGTCGTCCATGATGAAGACGCGGCGGACGTAGAGCTTGATGCCGTGGCGGGCATTGCGGTCCCACAAGTCGAACGGGGCGCGGGCCGGAATGTAGAGGAGTTGCGTGTATTCCTGCTTGCCTTCGACGCGGGCATGGGTCCACGCCAGCGGATCCTCGAAATCGTGGGCGACGTGCTTGTAAAACTCCTTGTACTGCTCGTCGCTGATGTCGGACTTGGAACGCACCCACAGCGCGTTGGCCTGGTTGACCGTTTCGTCTTCCTCGGACTCGACCTGCTCGCCGTCCTTCCACTCTTCCTTCTTCATGACGATGGGCAGGGTGATGTGGTCGGAGTACTTGCGGATGATCGACTTCAGTTTCCAGCCGCCGAGGAACTCGTCCTCGCCTTCGCGCAGGTGCAGCGTGACGTCGGTGCCGCGCGTTGCCTTGTCGACCATCTCGACGGTGTAGTCCCCCTCGCCGCCGGATTCCCAGCACACGGCCTGGTTGGCTTCGACACCGGCGCGGCGGGAAACCACCGTCACCTTGTCGGCAACGATGAACGAGGAATAGAAACCGACGCCGAACTGGCCGATCAGGTGTGCATCCTTGGCCTGGTCGCCGGTCAGCGCCGAGAAGAATTCGCGGGTGCCGGACTTGGCGATGGTGCCCAGGTGCTCGACCGCCTCGTCGCGCGAGAGGCCGATGCCGTTGTCGGAAATGGTGATGGTACGCGCCGCCTTGTCGAAGGCAACGCGAATCTTCAGATCGCTGTCATCGCCATACAGGGCGCCGTTGTTCAGCGCCTCGAAACGCAGCTTGTCGCAGGCGTCGGAAGCGTTGGAAATCAGCTCGCGCAGGAAAATCTCCTTGTTGCTGTACAAGGAGTGGATCATCAGTTGCAGCAGTTGCTTTACTTCGGCCTGGAAACCCAGGGTCTCGCGGTTGGCGTTCGCGGTTGCGGACTCGGACATGCTTGAAACTCCCTATCGAACCAAAAGGTGGGATGGGAGATGGGGGCAGGTCAAAAAAATTCAAGAGCCCGATCGAATTTCGCCGTTGCGAAACACCCAGAAGCGCAACAACACGCCCGCCGCCAGGGCGCAGGCACCCGAAAAACCGAACGCCACCCACGACGACACCGCCTGCCACAACCAGCCGAAAACCAGCGACGCCGGCAACAACATCACGCCCGCCGTGAGGTTGAACCAGCCGAATGCCGTCCAGCGCCGCTCGGCAGGCGCGAGGTCGGCGACCAGCGCCTTCTCGACCCCTTCCGTCGCCGCCATGAACAATCCGTAGAACCCGAACAGCGCGAACAGCAGCAACCCGTCATGGGCCATGGAACCGAGTGCAAGATAGAACAGGCCATACGCCACATAGCCGCCGACCAGCAAATGCATGCGCCCGAAGCGATCCGACAACGCCGATAGCGGCGTCGAAAACACCGTCGCCACCATGGCCACGGCGGCCCACAACAGGGGAATCGTCGCCTCGGCGACGCCCAGTTCGCGGGCGCGCAGCAACAGGAACATGTTGGACGAATTGCCCAGCACAAACAGCGCCACCACCGCCAGATAACGCTTGAACAGCGGCGGCATGCCACGCAGGCGCCAGTCGAACGCCTTCGGCGAAGCGGCCGCCTCGGCAACCGGCTCGCGGATGGCAAGCGCCAGCGCCAGGCACAGCACGGCCGGCACGATCGACCACAGGAAAATGTCGTGCAACGGCACCTGTGCCGCCAGCAACAGCGACGCCACCAGCGGCCCGATCACCGCGCCGGCATTGTCCATCGCCCGATGCAGACCGAAC
>DATIUN010000129.1:0-9611 GCA_035466795.1 Azonexus sp.
TGGTGAAATTGATCATCAGATCCTCCTCTCACGCATCGGTACACACGCAATAATCTGGACCGAATAAATCCGGGGGCGGCAACATATACGCGGAGCAGGTCTGTTCATTTGCCCACAGCGGACATGCCCTGGGGGCGCCACACATCTCGGCCATTGGCTTTTGCGGGTACGGAAAAAAGCGGAAATCGCGCAAGCCGATGATCTCGGGTTGGAAAGATGGAGGCGATGGCGATTCGGCGAAGGGCGGCGGTCTGCCGGCTGCGGCAGAGACGCCGGACAGGTAAACGCTCCCGGCGCTGTTGCTCGCGGTACGGCGAGGGGGCTTCCAGATGTGCGGCTTATTTTTAAGTTTGTCTAGGACAAATTGAACTTTTGTTCACCCTTGCCGGTCGGATTGTTACCGTCATCGTGCGGCCGACATACCCCAACCCCAAGGAGATCAAGATGAAAAAAACTGCTTCCGCCCTCGTGCTTGCCTTTGCCTTCAGTTCGTCTGCCTTCGCGGCGGACATCGTCGATACGGCGGTTTCCGCCGGTTCGTTCAATACCCTGGTGACCGCGGTCAAGGCGGCCGGTCTGGTCGAGACGTTGAAGGGTCCCGGCCCGTTCACCGTGTTCGCGCCCACCGACGAGGCCTTCGCGAAAATTCCCAAGGCCCAGCTCGACGCCTTGCTGGCCGACAAGAAGAAGTTGACGGCGGTGCTCACCTACCACGTCGTGGCCGGCAAGGTAATGGCCAAGGACGTCAAGGCGGGACCGGTAAAGACGGTGGAAGGCGCATCGGCAATGATCAAGACCGATGGCGGCCCGCAAATCGACAATGCACGCATCGTCAAGACTGACGTTGCTGCCAGCAACGGGGTCATCCACGTGATTGACACGGTGATCATGCCGCCGGCGCCGAAGATGTCTGCCGCCGAATCCTACAGTAGTCCGATCTGCGGGTTGCCGCTGCACACACCGGGCTAAGCACATTCCGGTCGTCCTGCAGCAGAATGGAGCCGCCCCCGAGGGCGGCTTTTTCTATGGAGCCGTGCCAGGCAGGTCACGGCGCGTGCACCCTGCGAAGCCGAGGATGTAGTCCGCGCCGAAAACCATAGACGGCGTGCGGAATCCCGGTTGGGCGGCGTTCTCTTGCGCAATCCGGCGCGCAATGTCCCAGGCGGTCATGGCGGTCAGTGCGTAGCCCTCGGGGGTTTCGAGGCTAGCCTGGACGACGTTGCCGGCGGCGTCTCCGGCCTCGCCCCAGAGGAAGGAACGGCCGCGGCGGCGTTCATCCGGGCCCGGGCCGGCGGGACCGGCGTCGATCCGCCGCTTGAGGAAGCCCTGTACAAAAGGCGAACCGAAGAGGCCGGGCAGCTTGCCCGACAGCCGCGAAACCAGGCGCAGCGCGGTGCTTGCGGCCATGTAAACCTCGATGTTCGGAATGCGCGTCGAGTACCAGGCGGTCGAGACATCGCCCCAGGGAATGCTCATGGTGTCCACCGGGCCGCGCCCGAGTACGATGCGCCGTGTTTTCCAGGCTGGCGGGACCGGGGTCAGCCGGCCGTCGCGGCGGATGAACCCGTCGCGTCCCAGGTTCTCGACCACGGTGGTCGCCGTGCCATGGGAAGGGCGGCCGATGGCCCGGAAGGCCAGGGTGAGGCGGGTCGCCGAGGGCAGCCGGCGTTTGAGGTGGGCGGCGAGGCAATCGCTGGGCACGACGTCGAAGCCGCACCCCGGCATGAGCATCACTCCAGCCGCCTGGGCCGCGCCATCGAGTCCGGCCATGGCCTCGAAGACTTCGATCTCGCCGGTGATGTCCAGGTAGTGCGCGCCGGCGGCCAGGCAGGCCGCTGCGAGTTCCAGTGCAGTGCGCGAAAAGGGGCCGGCGCAGTTGAGAACCACCGCGACGCCCGCCAGTTGGGCGGCGAGCGTATCCCGGTCATCGAGGGCGAAGACCCGTGTCGGCAGGCCGAAGCGTTCGGCCAGCGGCCCGAGTTTCGCGTCGGAACGGCCGGCCAGGATGGGCCGGGCGCCGTCGGCGATGGCCCGTTCGACGATCAACCCTGCCGTATAGCCGGAGGCGCCGTAGATCAGGATGTCGCGGCTCATCGGGATTCTTGGCGCCTGGCTGCCAGGTGAAAACCTGCACCCGCCGGAAATGGCAAATCCCTCGGGGTCCAACCGGGGCTCACCGGGCGATCCCGGCGAAGTGACGGGACTGCGGCGGCACCGGGAGCGGTGCGCGCTTGCGCAGCGGCATCTGGGCCCAGCGGGGATCGGGGCGCCACTGATTGCGCCAGGCGGCCAACTGCTCGGCCGGCATTGGCCTGGCGATGCCGTAGCCCTGGGCGAGTTCGCAGCCGAGTTGCAACAGGGCTTCACCATGGGCCACCGTTTCCACGCCCTCGGCGATCACTTCGCGCCCGAATGAACTGGCCAGTCCGAGCACGCCATCGATGATGGCCAGGTCGTCGGGGTCGGTGAGCATGTCGCGGACGAAGCTCTGGTCGATCTTCAGGACGCGCGCCGGCAGGCGCTTGAGGTAGGTCAGCGAAGAGTAGCCGGTACCGAAGTCGTCCAGGGCGAAACTCACGCCCAGGTCAGCGCAGGCGGCGATGACTGCGGAGACGTTGCCGATGTCCTCGAGCGCGCTGCTCTCCAGTACCTCCAGTTCCAGCCGGTCGGGACGCACGGCGGGGTGCGCCGCGAGCAGGGCTTCCAGGCGGGCAACGAAATCTGCCTGCTGGAGGTGATGCGCCGCGATGTTCACGCTGACCGGGAGGTCGAGGTTCTGCGCCTGCCATGCCTCGACCTGTGCCAGCGCAGTATCGATCACCCATTCGCCCAGTTCCACGCCGAGTGGATTGTCCTCGATCTCGGGCAGGAACAGCCCCGGGGCAAGCAGGCCGCGCTCCGGATGCTGCCAGCGGATCAGGGCCTCGACGCCGATCATGGTGCCGCTACGCAGATGGACCTTGGGCTGGTAGTGCAGCACAAATTCGCGTTTATGAAGCGCGCGGCGGATGCGTCCGATGTTTTCGTGGCGGCCGCGTACGGCCCGGTCCTGCTCGGCGTCGAAGACATGGAAGCGGTTCTTCCCCGCCTGCTTGGCCTGGTACATTGCCTGATCGGCATGGCGGACCAGTTGCTCGGCGTCGCTGTCATCGCCTGGCGCGAAATAGGCGATTCCGATGCTGGACGAGACCTGGAGCGCCAGCCCGTTGCACTCGACCGGCTGGGCGGCCACCGCGAGGAGCCGCGAGATGAGCGGAATGCTGGTCGGAACGTCAGGCAGGTCCACCAGGATGGTGACGAACTCGTCACCGCCAAGACGGGCGATGGTGTCGCCGGCGCGCAGGCATTGCCTCATCCGGTCGGCCAGCGCCACCAGCAGCTGGTCGCCCATGGCATGGCCGTGCTTGTCGTTGATCGCCTTGAAGCCGTCCAGGTCGATATAGGCCACGGCCAGCTGCCGCTTGCGCCGCCGGGCCTGGGCCATGGCCAGGCGCAGGCGGTCGGCGAGCAGCATGCGGTTGGGCAGATCGGTCAGCACGTCGTAATGGGCAATGTGCTCGAGTTGCCGCTGGTTTTCCTTCTGCGCGGTAATGTCATAGCAGAAGCCGATGTAGCCGATGAAATGCCCGGCGCTGTCGAAACGCGGATTGCCGTCGTCCTGGATCCAGCGGTAGTCGCCATCGGCATGGCGCAGCCGGTACTCCATGCTGAAGGACTCGCGGCGGTCGAAGCTGGCGGAATAGGTCTGCAGGCATCGATCGACGTCATCCGGATGGATGCCTTCGGTCCACCCGTTCCCCAGTTCCCTTTCGAGCGACCGACCGGTGAAACGCAGCCAGGGTTCGTTGAAGTAGGTGCGCAGCTTGTCGGTATCCGAGGTCCAGATCAGCGCCGAACCGCCGTTGGCCAGGGTCCGGTGGTGCTGCTCGCTCTCGCGCAGGGCTATTTCCGCCTGCTTCTGCTCGGTCACGTCAATCAGCACGCCGTGAATGGCGGTGACCCGGCCCTCGCGGTCGCGCGTCAGCCAGGTCCGGTCGTCCAGCCACATCCAGTGGCCATCGCCATGGCGCACCCGGTATTCCTGCCGGTAGTCGTCAGGCCCGAATTCCAGATGCGCGGCGACCTCAGCTTCGAGGCGCGAGCGGTCCTCCGGGTGGAGGAGTTCGCCGTAGTCCACTTTGCCCGACATGAGGTCGTCGGGCCGGTAGCCGAAGCGGACGATGTTGCCGCTGACGTAATCGACCGGCCAGCCCGGTTCGTTGCGCCAGGTGATGGCGACGACCGGCGAGCGCTCGATGATTCCGGCCAGGTGGTGGAGTCGCGACTCGAAAGCCGATTTCTGGCGCTGGTACATCTCCACCATTTCCTCGGAGGAAACGTCCAGCGAGTGTTCCAGCATCTGGCGGTCCTGGTCGGCTTCCCGGTAGGTACGCTGAAGCACGTCGATCAGCGCTTGCCAGCCAGATGCATCGGGAGGCTGGTTCTCGCTCAGCCCCAGCCTGCGCAACTGGCGTGCCAGTAAGGGATGGTTGGCCATGATCAGGTTTCCCAGAGGAGCGTGAGGGTCATCGTCTGGTTGTGCAGGTCGCAGCGACCGCTGCTCAACGGCGAGAGTTCGCCGTAGGAGTAATAGCCGATCATCCGACATGGCTCGGGCAAGGTGTCGAGCACGGCCTCGATCTCCTCTTCGCAGCGCTGCCCGAGTACCAGCCGGCGCCCGATGCAGCTGATCGCGATGCACAGGGCTTCGCCCGCCGTCCCGCCGGATGGGCGGAGGCCATCGGCGGCGCCGGTGGCGCCATCGATCAGGCGGTCGCGGTTGGCGCGCATCATGCGCACGAAGCTGCCCTGGGGAATGTCGCCGGCGAAGGTGATCGACTGTTCCGCTTCGTTGATGGCGAGGATGGTCCGCACGGTTAGTCCATCGGCATCCAGCTCATTGCGGATGGCCAGCGGAAAGAGCAGCCCGGCGGCCGGCAACTCGCCGGCGCGTTCGCCGAGGTATTTCCGGTAGAGGGTCAGCGCCGGCTGGTCATCAAGGGTATACAGCACGTTGCCGGTGGCGCGCGTGACTTCCCGCTCAGGTCCGAAAACATCCCAGCCACCCCGGTAATTGCAGGCGACGCCGACACTGTCGCCATAGAACCCGACAGCGACGACGTGTCCTGCCACCGCTGACTTGTCGGCAATCACCCAGGTACGCCCGAACCGGTCGCCATCAGCCGCAAGTCCGCCCGAGACTGGCAGCCCGGCGGGCAGACCGCCTGCGAGGCCCATGGCCAGTTCGGAACCATTGACTGCGAGGCCGTCGGCCAGCACGAAGATGCCCTGCAGATCGGGCGCGGCGAGTGTGCGGGCGATGTTGCGGCCCGCCTCCAGTGCGCCATGGCCTTCGCCTATCCTTTCCCGCGTGCTACGCACGCTGCCCTTCGCGAGGCGCACGACGGCCACGACCATGCTGTCGTCGTCGAGCGTCCGGCCGAAAATTTCGCCGGCGGTTGAGCAGCCGATCCAGTGGGCAAGGGGGAAACTCCGCCGCAGGTCGTCGAGGGCCTGTTCGAGGCTCGGGCAACGCGTTCCCGCGAAGATGAAGAGCACCGTCGCCGCTGAGTCAAGCCCACTGTCCGGCGGCTGGTTCCAGTCTCCGTCACGGGAGTAGTGATGGATTGCAAGTTGCATGGATTTCGGCTCGTCCCGCAGCCCCGCTGCATGATATTCAGATTAGCACAATACGCGAGGGGACAAAGAAAAAGGGAGCCGGACGGGCTCCCTTTTTTTGGTAGCGCACGGGCCGGGTCGTCAGACCACTGCACCTTCCTCGTTGGCGCCTTCGACGACCTTTTTCTGCTTGATGAACTGCTCGCGCGAAACACCAAGCCACATGACCAGCGGGCTGGCGACCAGGACCGAGGAGTAGATGCCGAAGAGGATGCCGATAGTCAGTGCCAGCGAGAAGTAGTACAGCGTCTCGCCACCGAAGATCAGCATCGACAGCACCATCATTTGCGTGCTGCCGTGCGTGATGATCGTCCGGCTGATGGTGCTGGTGATGGCGTGGTCAAGCACTTCCGGCGTGCTCAGGCCGCGTACCTTTTTGAAGGTTTCGCGCACCCGGTCAAAGACGACGACGGACTCGTTGACCGAATAGCCGAGTACGGCGAGCACGGCAGCCAGCACCGAGAGCGAGAATTCCCACTGGAAGAAGGCGAAGAAGCCGAGAATGATGATGACGTCGTGCAGGTTGGCGATGATCGCCGAGACCGAGAAGCGCCACTCGAAGCGGAAGGCGAGGTAGATGACGATGCCGATGACGACCAGCAGCAGCGCCATCGCACCATTCTCGGCGAGTTCCTTGCCGACCTGCGGGCCGACGAACTCGACGCGGCGCAACTGGGCGCCGGGCGCTTCGGCTTCCAGCGACTTCATGACGGCTTCGCCGAGTTGCGAGGTGTTCTGGTCGCTCTTGAGCGGCAGACGGATCATGACGTCCTGCGACGAGCCGAAGTTCTGCACCGAGAAGTCGTTGAAGCCGGACTTGCCCAGCGCGCCACGAATTTTTTCGAGGTCTGCCGCCTGTTCGTAGGCAACCTCGATCAGCGTGCCGCCGGTGAATTCGACCTACAGGTGCAGACCCTTGGTGAACAGAAACGTCACGGCCAGCAGGAAGGTCACCAGCGAAATGATGTTGAACTTCAGCGCATGGCGCATGAAGGGGATGTCGTTTTTGATGCGGAAGAATTCCATGGCCGTTTTCCCTTACTTCTTGCCGTTGACCGCGGCAGTGCCCGGTTTCCAGATCTGGCCGATGGCGACCTTGGTCAGCTTCTTCTGGCGTCCATAGATCAGGTTGACCAGCGAGCGCGAGACGACGACCGACGAGAAGATCGAGGTCAGGATGCCGAGGCAGTGCACCACGGCAAAGCCGCGGATCGGCCCGGAGCCGAAGATGAGCAGGGCGAGGCCGGCGATCAGGGTCGTGATGTTTGAGTCGAGAATGGTCCCGAAGGCGCGTTCGTAGCCTTCGGAAATCGCTGCCTGCGGTGGCATGCCGGCGCGCAGTTCCTCGCGGATGCGCTCGTTGATCAGCACGTTGGCGTCGATCGCCATGCCCAGCGTCAGCGCGATGGCGGCGATGCCGGGCAGGGTCAGCGTGGCCTGCAGCAGTGACAGGATGGCGACCAGGAACAGCAGGTTGGAGGCCAGCGCAATGACCGAGACGACACCGAACATCTGGTAATAGAGGATCATGAAGACGGCGATCGCGGCGAAGCCCCACATCGTCGAGTGGAAGCCCTTGCGGATGTTGTCGGCGCCGAGGCTGGGGCCGATGGTGCGTTCCTCGATGATGTCCATTGGTGCCGCCAGCGAGCCGGCGCGCAGCAGCAGGGCGGTGTCGGTGGCTTCCATGCTGCTCATGCGGCCGGAAATCTGCACACGGCCACCACCGATTTCGGTGCGGATGACCGGCGCCGTGACGACCTCGCCCTTGCCCTTCTCGATCAGCAGGATGGCCATGCGCTTGCCGACATTTTCGCGGGTGACGTCCTTGAAGATGCGGGCGCCGGCCGAATCGAGGGTCAGGTGCACGGCCGGTTCCTGCGTCTGGTTGTCGAAGCCGGGCTGGGCGTCGGTCAGGCGGTCGCCGGTCAGCACGACCTGCTTCTTGACCAGCAACGGCTGGCCGCCGCGCTCGGTATATACCTCGGTGCCGAACGGCGGGCTGCCTGCCAGCGCCGCTTCCAGCGCGCCCGGCGAGTCGTCGACCATGCGGATTTCGAGGGTCGCGGTGCGGCCGAGGATGTCCTTGGCCTTGGCCGTGTCCTGGACGCCGGGCAGCTGGACGACGATGCGGTCGGAGCCCTGTTGCTGGATCACCGGTTCGGCGACGCCAAGTTCGTTGATCCGGTTGTGCAGCGTGGTGATGTTCTGCTTGAGCGCGAATTCGCCGATCTTCTTCTGGGCTTCCGGCTTCAGCGTCGCAACCAGCTTGAGGTCGCTGCCTTCGCCCTGCTCGGCGAGGCTCAGATCGGGCTGGCTGTCGGCGATGGCATTGCGCGCCTTGTCGCGCGTCTCGGCATCGCGGAACTTGATGACCAGGCGGTCGCCCTCGCGGTTCACGCCGGCGTGACGCAGGTTCTTGTCGCGCATGACGGTGCGCAGGTCGGCCGACATCGAGTCGAGGCGCTTGGTCAGCGCACCTTTCATGTCGACCTGGAGCAGGAAATGCACACCGCCGCGCAGGTCAAGGCCGAGGTACATCGGCAATGCGTGCAGCGCGGTCAGCCAGCTCGGGGAGGCCGAAAGCAGATTGAGGGCGACGACGTACTGCGGGTCGGCGGGGTCCGGGTTGAAGGTTTTTTCCAGGATGTCCTTGGCCTTCAACTGGATATCGGTGTTCGTGAGGCGGGTCTTGACGCCGTTGAAGTCGAGCTGAATGCCGTCGTGCGTGATGCCGGCGGCCTTCAGGGCCTCTTCGACGCGCGCCAGCGCCTTCTGGTCGACCTTGATCGTCGCCTTGGCGCTCGAAACCTGGACCGCCGGCGATTCGCCGAAGAAATTGGGCAGGGTGTAGGTGAAGCCCAGCACGAGCGCGACAGCGACGGTGATGTACTTCCAGAGTGGGTAGCGATTCATAGTGGCTTCAAAGCGAAAAGGCAGCCCCGGGCCGCCCTTCGGGGGTGATTACAGTGACTTCATCGTGCCCTTGGGCAGGACCAGACCGATGGACGCCTTTTGCACGACGACTTCGGTGCCGGCGGCGATTTCGACGGTTGCGTAGTTCTCGTCGACCTTGACGATCCGGCCGAGTATGCCGCCCTGGGTGACGACTTCGTCGCCCTTGGCCAGCGCCGCGATCAGCGCCTTGTGATCCTTGGCTTTCTTCATTTGCGGGCGGATCATCAGGAACCACAGCACGACGAACATCAGGATCATCGGCAGCAGCTGCATGAAGCCGCCGGTCGGGTCGGCGGCTGCGGCGGCGGTCTGGGCGTGAGCAACACTAATCATGGTTCAAACTCCTGAAAGCTGAAAATTTAAACGCGTGATTCTATCACCTGACGGACGATCGATCGTCCGCAAAGCGCATCGCCCATTCATTCAGTGTCCCGGCCTCGATGGCGGCACGCATTTCGGCCATGATCGTCTGGTAGAAATGCAGGTTGTGGATGGTGTTGAGCATGCTGCCGAGGATTTCTCCGGCGCGAAACAGGTGGTGCAGGTAGGCGCGGCTGAATTGAGCGCACGTGTAGCAGGCGCACGACGGGTCGAGCGGGCCGGTATCGGTCCTGTGCCGGGCATTCTTGATCTTGATGTCGCCGAAACGGGTGAACAGGTGGCCGTTGCGCGCGTTGCGGGTGGGCATGACGCAGTCGAACATGTCGATGCCGGCCTTGACCGCGTGCACCAGGTCTTCCGGCGTACCGACGCCCATCAGGTAGCGCGGCTTGTGCGCCGGCATTTTCGGTGCGACGTGGGCGAGGATGCGCGCCATGTCCTCCTTCGGTTCGCCGACCGAGAGACCGCCGATGGCCATGCCGTCGAAACCGATCCGGTCGAGCCCGGCCAGCGACTCGTCGCGCAGGTCTTCGTACATGCCGCCCTGGACGATG
>DATIUN010000130.1:0-3402 GCA_035466795.1 Azonexus sp.
CGGCAAGATCGTCACCATCCGCCCGATCCGCCCGGAGGATGCCGAGATGGAGCAGGAATTCGTCAAGGCCATGTCCGACGAATCCCGCTACTACCGCTTCATGGATACCCTGCGCGAACTGACGCAAACCATGCTGGTCCGCTTCACGCAGATCGACTACGACCGCGAAATGGCGCTGGTCGCCACCGTACCCGGCGCGGAAGGCAAGGAAACCCAGATCGGCGTCGCCCGCTACGTGGTCAATCCGGATGGCGAATCGGTCGAGTTCGCGCTGGCGGTCGGCGACAACTGGCAGAAATGCGGTGTCGGGCGCAAGCTGATGACCGCGCTGATCGACTGTGCACGACAAAAAGGTTATCGCGCCGTGGTCGGCGACGTATTGTCGACCAACAGCAAGATGTTCCGCCTGATGACCAGCCTCGGCTTCAGCATCCACCCGCATCCGGACGATACCGCGGTCAAGCGCGTGGTCAAGCCGCTGACGATTTGACGCCGTCGCCCCCCGATCAGGCTAGAATGGTCTGAACGGGGGGTATTTTCTGATGGATGGCAAGACTGAGGGCGACGCCGAATTTTCCGCGTGGCATCCCGGTGTCGGGACCGGAATCCCGAGCCAGTTCCGGTCGCTGGAAACGATCTTCCGCCCCGAGTGCGTTTTCAGCGAAACCGGCGAAATCCGCGAATTTTCCAACCTGACCGGGCTCCCGGAGGAGGAACTGACGGTTTTCCGGCCGGAACGGCTGGTGCTGCACGAGATCATCATTCGCGTGACCGCCGATATCGCGGTCGCCGAGGGGGCCGAGGAAGAAGATTTCGGCTGGAACTTCCGCGGCATCGCCGAGCACATCCGGAATGCCTACGTCGCGCCGCGCATGGACGCGATCCGTGATACTTACGCCGATCTCCGCCAGAGTGCCGACGACATCTTGCGCCAGCTCCTCGCCGAGACCCTGTTTCGCGCGCCGGCGCCCGCGGAACCACCGCGCCCCTGGTGGCGCCGCCTGGGCAAAGCCGCGCCGCCGCTTCCCGAGTCCGCCGTCGAGCGTGACCACCGTGCCATCGCTGCCTACAAGGCGGCCGGGCTGGCCAGCGACGATCCCTTGCGGCGGGCGCTGTTCAAGAGTCTCTACCGCGTGCTGAACGCAATCGCCGGCAAGCGCGGCAGCATCATGTCGGACCAGGACTTGCTCGCCCGACTGGTCGGCCAGCACGTCTGCAACAGCTACGGCAGCCACCTGATTGGGCAGATGATCGCACCGCTCATCGACACGGCAATCGACCAGGAGGGCTACGCCCGCGTACCCAACCGCGAGACGCCCGTGCTGATCAGCCTCAAGGGCGCATCGGCCGCGGGGAAGAGTTCGCTGCGGCCGCTGATCAAGCAGATCATGCGCAACCAGGGCATCGAGGCCGACGGTTACGCCACCATCAGCCCCGACGTCTGGCGGCGCCTGTTGCTCGACTACGAATCCCTGGGCCCCGCCCGCAAGTATGCCGGCCACCTGACCAGCCGCGAACTGCTGGTCATCGACGGCAAGCTCGACCGTTACATCCGCGACAAGGCCAACCGGAACCGCGCCATTCCGCATTTCCTGGTCGATCGTTTCCGCTTCGACAGCTTTTCCAGCGACAAGGTGACGCGGGTCCTGCACGACACCTACGCCAAGTACGTGGACACGATGTACATGTACTTCATCGTCACGCCGCCCGAGGACACCGTCGAGCGCGGCTGGCAGCGCGCGCTCGAGCGCGGGCGTTACAAGGCGGTGGAGGATTTCCTCGGCCACAGCATCGAAGCCTATTCCGGGATGCCGAAGATATTTTTCAAGTGGCTCGCCTACCGCCACCCCAGCTACCGCTATTTCTTCCTCGACAACCGGGTGCCGAAAGGCACTTTCCCGAAGACGATCGCCTTCGGCGACCAGACCGAGATGACGATCCACGACCCGGTCGCCTTCATCAACATCGAGCGTTATCAGAAAATCAACGTCAATGCCGGCACACCGGGCGAGGTCTATCCCGCGGCAGCCCTGATGTCGGTCGCCGCCAACGCCGGTTTCCTGAAGGAGTGCATCCGGCGCATACCGCTGGTCAGGTTCACTGATCGCGACAGCGGCATCGCCTACCTCGCGGTACGCGACGGAAACGTCGAAGTGCTTGACGCAGCCGTTCTCGCCAGAGTCATGGACGACAGCGAGAGGGCTGCGGCCATCGGCGAAATCGCACCCCGGTTGAACGCCGGGCGATCTTGACGCCGCAGCGTTCAACGAAAATCACGGCGTTCGCCTCCAGCCGGCAGCGAAAGCACGGGCGTCACCGGCAGACTGGCTGGCCACGTCCCCTTGGCACTGACCTGCGCGTTGTCGAAGACCAGCCAGCTCTGACTGCCGTAGTGCGGCAAGCCACGCTGCAGCGCGCGCAGGGCAGCGGCATCCGTGGCCGAAATGACGGCCAGCGGAGCAACCTGGCCTTTCCCGTCATCCGGTCGCTGCACGGTCCATACTTGCGCCGTACCGCGTCCGGCCACTTGCTCCGGGCGCGCAGGCAGGCCGCTGGCAGCAAGTGTGCGATCGACTTCGGCCGGCGTACCAATCAGGAGAACCGGATCCTTCCCGCGCAGCGCCACGGCAAATCCCGTTTCGTTCACCGTTCGCGCCGGACGTTCAAAAAAGCGCTGAATCAGCGGGTCGACCGCAGCAACCGCCCCCGGCTCAGTGGCGACATTGAATACCCGCGGGGCGGTGGCGCCGATCCAGCGGCGCAAAATCGGCGGCAGGCTGGCGGCATCGAGTTCGCGCCAGACGCGAAGTTCCGGATCGAGGCGCACGGTTTGCGCCGCGAAATCGAGATCCAGCAAAACCACCGAGCGCGCCGCCGCCAGATCGATCCAGCGCACTTCGCGGCGGCCCGGCCCGCTGATTTCGACCGGCAGGCGCAGGGGCAGCGGCGGCTTGCCCTGCCTTACATCAAGGCTCAGGCGGTGCCGGTTGCCGAACGGCTTGGTCTCGGCGCTCGCGATGACGACGGCGGGCATGCCGCGCCGCTCCAGCCAGGCAGCGAAAAAAGGCCCAAGATCCTGGCCAGAGGCCTTCTCGAATGCGGCCTGCAGGTCATCCCAGGAGGCGACCGTGAACCGCCGGCTGGCCCAAAAGTCGCGGATGCCTTGGCGAAACGCCGTTTCGCCGATGCGGTCGCGTAGCATGACGAACAACATCGCCGACTTGCCGTAGCCCACTGCCGCCCCGGCACCATGCGCACGCGAACGAAAATCGCGCAGCGCGGGCTGGTCGCCAGACGGCAGGGACGCCGCATCACGCAGCCAGGCCAGGCGCATCTCGGCGGCGGCGGTCGCGGATTCCGCTTCCTTGTAGGCATAGTCGCCCATGAAGGTGGTCAGCCCCT
>DATIUN010000131.1:0-4466 GCA_035466795.1 Azonexus sp.
CGGCCGACCGGGTTGGCCGAACGGCGGCAGTAGTCGAGCAGTTCCGGGTAGTCGGCGTAGCGTTTCCTGACGACATCCTGGGCGAAGGCATCAAGCAGGTCGCGGAATAACTGGATCGGCAGGGCGTGCTGGCGAATGACCTCGGCCAGCGCCACGAACAATGGCGTTTGCGGTGCGGTGCCGGTTTCGATGCGATCGAGTTCCGCCTGATATGCCGCCAGCCCCGCCAGGCGCTTCTCGGCGGAGGCATCGCCTTCGTCAGCGATATCGTCGGCGCTGCGCGCAAAGCGATAGATGAGCTCGATCGGCCGGCGCAGGGGCGCGGGCACGAGGAAGGAGGCGACGGGAAAGTTTTCGTAGTGATCGACAGGCATCGGCCGCGAAGTATAGGGTCAGGCCGCAGCCGGTGGTAGAATCCGCCCGCCTGCCCAGGTGGCGAAATTGGTAGACGCACCAGATTTAGGTTCTGGCGCCGAAAGGTGTGGGGGTTCGAGTCCCTTCCTGGGCACCATATATTCATTATAAATCATAGTATTAATTAACAAAGTTAAACTGATTTATAACATCGTTTCGCCAAGGATATCATTAGCGAAACGGGCGAGCGGCAGGCGGAATCCGGCGGCGTTCGGGTGCCCGCCACCGCCATAGTTGGCGGCAATCTCGGCTACATTGACCTTGCCGGCAGCGCGCAGCGAAACCTGGGCTTCACCGTCGGCGCCAAGCTGCCAGACCAGTCCAAAGCTGCCGCTTTGTTCGGCCAGCCGATTGCCCAGTTCCGAAGCGAACAGCGCGCTGGCATTGATTGCGAGGCCGCGCACCGCGCGCCAGGCGCGGTCGCCCTCGACCAGCGTTGGCAGGCCGTGGCGCCGGGCCTGCAACGAATCGACCGGCTCGCCGCGCAGATGCGCCGGCATGACCAGCCGGCTCTGCGCCAGGCGGTCGATTTCGCTCTGAAAAAAGCGTTCGATGGCTTCGCCTTCGGCCACGAGCGCCTTGTAGCCCGCGGCGTCCGCATCCGGCACGCGGCCGGCGAGATCATCCCAGGCTGCGAAATCGAAGGGCAGCAGGCGCAGCGCCCGTCCGATTGCCCGTGTTCCAGGCAGCGCGAAGCGCCACAGGTCCATGTCCTCGATGTGACGCAGAAGCAGGGGCACCGGCCGGGCCGGATTGAAATATTCCCAGGCCAGCCGGACGCCCGATTTGTCGAGGTCGAAAATGACGTTCAGCGGCAGGGTGGGGTGGCTGAAGCGTTCGCTGCCGTCGTGGGCTTTCGTCAGTCGGCCGGCCCATGGCTGGCGCGCCGTGGTGTGGTGGTCGATCTGGGTGACCGAACTGGCAAGCCCGGCCATGGCTTCGAGCAGGTCGGGCGGAAACGAAAAGTCGAGGATGTAGACATCGTGCCCGGCAATTTCCGCCATTTCCCACGGTTCACCGTGATGCATGGCGCGGTAGCCGGCGCCTTCGCCGAAACGCAGCCAGGCGGCGTAGGCCGCGCCGAAGCCGTCCGGGCAATCGGCGTGAAAGAGAACGGTGACCGGGCTGGCGGGCACGGGTTCAGTAATGCGGCGGGAGTTCGTCGCGCAGGCTGCGCTGCTCGGCCGGGCCGGCGGCTTGCACCTGTTCGCGCAGCGCCCGGATCTGGCTGATCAGTTGATCGATCTGCTGCTGCTGGCGGAAAACCGTGCGGTTTAGTTCGTCGACCAGGTCTTCGGCGTAGCTGATCTTGATTTCAAGTTCGGTGATGCGCGATTCCATCCGGCTGCCTTCGCTCATTTTTCGTTGCGCCAGTCACGCAGCGTTTCCTTGCGCGGCGGCAGGGGAGTCTTGTCGGCGCCGCGTTTGCTGATCAGGGGCAGCGCCGCGCCCAGTACAAATGCCAGGCAAATGCCCAGCACGATCCATCCTTCGTTCATCGCGCGCCTCCGGAAAACGCGGCATCTTACTGCGATTCATGCACGCCGTCGCGTCAGCTTTGGTATCTTTCGGCCATTGACCCTGAGACACGGAAGACCATGGAAATATCCGCTCAAGCCCGGGAGCAGGCCCGCGACCTCCTGAATTTCATCGATGCCAGCCCCAGCCCCTGGCATGCCGTGCACAACGTGGCGGAACGTTTGCGGCACGGTGGCTTCGTTGCCCTGCGCGAGGACGAGCGCTGGCAACTGGCGACTGGCGGGCGTTATTACGTGATCCGCGGCGGTGCGTCGATCGTCGCCTTCGCGGTCGGCGGCGATGATCTCGCCGCCAGCGGTTTCCGGCTGGTCGGCGCGCATACCGACTCGCCCGGCCTGCGTGTCAAGCCGAAGGCGCTGCAGGGCGGGGAAGGCTTGCTGCGGCTTGGCGTCGAGGTCTATGGCGGGCCGCTTCTGGCGACCTTTGCCGACCGCGACCTGAGCCTTGCCGGCCGGGTTGCCGTGCGTAACGGCGACGGCGTCGATATGCGCCTGGTCCATTACGCCGAGCCGCTGCTCCGCCTGCCCAATCTGGCGATCCACATGAATCGCGAGGTGAACGAAAACGGCCTCAAGTTCAACAAGCAGACCGAATTGCCGCTGGTGCTTGGTCTTGCCGGTGACGGCACGGTCGATGACGGGCGTTTCCAGGCGCTGCTCGCCGCGCAACTCGCGGTTGCGCCGGACGACATCCTGAGCTGGGAGCTTTGCGTCTGCGACACGCAAGCAGGTGTCTTCTGGGGGGCGGGGCAGGCGTTCATCGCCGACAGCCAGCTTGACAACCTGGCCTCGTGTCATGCCGGACTGAGTGCCCTTCTCGGCGTGGAAAACCCGGCGACGACCAATGTCTGCGCCTTTTTCGACCATGAAGAAGTGGGCAGCGAGAGCGCGACCGGCGCCGGCGGCAGTTTCATCGCCGATGTCCTGCGCCGGATCGCCGCCGGCGCCGGGCTTGACGACGAGGGACATCGCTGTGCGTTGGCGCGCAGTTTTTTCATCAGCGCCGACATGGCGCACGCCTGGAACCCGAATTTCCCGGCAGCCTACGAGCCGGCGCATCGGGTCGCGGTCAACGGCGGTCCGGTGATCAAAACCAATGCCAACCAGCGCTACAGCACCGGGGCCGACAGCGCGGCGCGCTTCATGTTGCTGTGCGAGAAGGCCGGGGTGCCATGCCAGCAGTATGCGCATCGCAGCGACCTCGGCTGCGGCAGCACCATCGGCCCGATCGTCGCCGCCGGACTCGGCGTGGCGAGTGTCGATGTCGGTTCGCCGATGTGGGCGATGCACAGCATACGCGAGAGCGCCGGCGTGCTCGATCACGGCTACATGATCGCCGCCCTGACGGCGGCGTTTTCGGAGTGACTGCCAATGGTGGCCGGAACGGCCTCGTTTCCGGGAAAATCTGTTGACTTGCCCCCGGACATCCTTATAATGCGCGTCTCTTCAGGCGGTTAGCTCAGTTGGTTAGAGCGCCACGTTGACATCGTGGAGGTCGTTGGTTCGATTCCAATACCGCCTACCAAATTCCTGACGGAGCTGAAATGGTCTTTTTCCGAACTCGCCTCACCGTTCAGAAACTCTAACCGAGTCAGCTTTCGTTCGACCAGAAAAGTGCGGCTCGCCCCGCACTTTTTTTTTGCCCTGAGGCCTGTCATGCCTGATATCAAACTGCCCGACGGTTCCATTCGTTCCTTCGAGAATCCGGTGACGATCGCCGAGGTCGCCGCCAGTATCGGCGCTGGTCTTGCCCGCGCCGCGCTGGCCGGCAAGGTCGATGGTGCGCTGGTCGATACCTCGTATCTGATCGAGAAGAATGCCGATCTGGCCATCATCACCGACCGTGACGCCGAAGGCCTGGATCTCATCCGCCATTCGACGGCCCACCTGCTGGCCTACGCCGTGAAGGAGTTGTTCCCGGAAGCGCAGGTCACCATCGGGCCGGTCATCGAAAACGGCTTCTACTACGATTTCGCCTACAAGCGCCCGTTTACGCCGGAAGACCTGGCCGCGATCGAAAAGCGCATGGCCGAACTGGTGAAAAAGGACATCCCGGTCAGCCGCGAGGTCTGGAACCGCGACGAGGCGGTCAAGTTCTTCCTCGATCAAGGCGAGAAGTACAAGGCCGAACTGATCGCCGCCATACCGGCCGATCAGCAGGTTTCGCTGTATCGCGAAGGCGATTTCATCGACCTCTGCCGCGGCCCGCACGTACCGACGACGGCCAAGCTCAAGGTCTTCAAGCTGATGAAGGTGGCCGGCGCCTACTGGCGTGGCGATCATCGCAACGAACAGCTGCAGCGCATCTACGGCACGGCCTGGGCGAAGAAGGAAGACCTCGACGCCTACCTGCACATGCTGGAAGAGGCCGAGAAGCGCGATCATCGCCGCCTCGGCAAGCAGTTCGATCTTTTCCACATGCAGGACGAAGCGCCGGGTCTGGTCTTCTGGCACCCCAAGGGCTGGGCGATCTGGCAGGAAATCGAGCAGTACATGCGCGCCGTCTATCGCAAC
>DATIUN010000132.1:0-1625 GCA_035466795.1 Azonexus sp.
CGATGAGCCTGATCGAACAGGAAATGTCGGCCGAGCGGTGGATTCCGATCCCCGAAAAGGTGCGCGAAATCTATCAGCTGTGGCGCCCCTCGCCGCTGTTCCGCGCCCACCGCCTGGAAGCCGCGCTCGGCACCCCGGCCAAGATCTACTACAAGTACGAAGGCGTCTCCCCGGCCGGCTCACACAAGGTCAACACCTCGGTCGCCCAGGCCTATTACAACGCCGAAGCCGGCATCAAGCGCATCGCCACCGAAACCGGCGCCGGCCAGTGGGGCTGCTCGATGGCGCTGGCCGGCCAGATGTTCGGTCTGGAAGTGCGGGTGTACATGGTCAAGGTGAGTTACGGGCAAAAGCCCTACCGCCGCTCCATGATGCAGACCTGGGGCGCGGAAGTGTTCGCCAGCCCGAGCATGGAAACCAATTCCGGCCGCGCTGCCCTGGCCGAGGATCCGGACAACCCGGGCTCGCTCGGCCTGGCGATCTCCGAGGCGGTGGAAGACGCCGCCTCGCGCCCCGACACCAATTACGCGCTCGGCTCGGTGCTGAACCATGTGCTGCTGCACCAGACCGTGATCGGGCTGGAAGCCAAGAAGCAGTTCGAGAAGGCCGGGGATTACCCGGACATGATCTTCGCCCCCTGCGGTGGCGGCTCCAACTTCGGCGGCGCAGCCTTCCCGTTCTTCGCCGACAAGGCCGCCGGCAAGAACGTGCGCCTGGTCGCGGTGGAACCCGCTTCCTGCCCGACCCTCACGCGCGGCCACTACGCCTACGACTTCGGCGACACCGCCAAGCTCACGCCGATGATGCTGATGTATACCCTCGGCCACGACTTCATGCCCCCCGGCATCCACGCCGGCGGTTTGCGCTACCACGGCGACTCGGCGCTGGTGTCGCAGCTCTACCACGAGAAGCTGCTCGAAGCGGTAGCGGTGCACCAGCTCGCCACCTTCGAGGCCGGCGTCACCTTCGCCCGTGCCGAAGGCATCATCCCGGCACCCGAATCCAACCACGCCATCGCCGCCTGCATCGACGAGGCCCGGCGCTGCAAGGAAAGCGGCGAGCCGAAGACGCTGTTCTTCAATCTGTCCGGCCACGGCCACTTCGACATGGCCGCCTACGACAGCTACTTCAGCGGCAAGCTGGAAGACTTCGCCTACCCGGAAGAGGCGATCAAGGCCGCGCTCGAGCGCCTGCCAAAAGTCGGGTAAGGAAACATCCAGGCAGCAATGGGCCTGGAAACCGCTTCACCAAGACGCGAGTATCTGATCGAAGCGGGTGCGGCAACCACCGCACCCGAACCCGACTGAAGGAAACCCCCTTCCGTTTCGACCTTTGAGGATGGGTTATTTCAGCGTCGCGTAGTAGGCTGCGAGATCGGCAATGTCCGCATCGCTCAGGCCTGCCGCAGCTTTCTTCATTTTCTTGTTATTTCTCTCCCCTGATTGATATGCCTTCATGTCCTGGATGAATTTTGCTTCATCCATCCCGGCTATGGCTGGATCCTCTTTGCCGGTATCGCCATGGCAGTTGGCACAGCCTTCCGATTTTGACTTGCCCGCACTGGCGTCACCCGCATGAGCCGATGAAACCGCCAATATCAAACTGGCACCGAATAGCAGAACTCC
>DATIUN010000133.1:0-2117 GCA_035466795.1 Azonexus sp.
AGAAGTCGGTCGGCTTGAGGGTGGCCAGCGAACGGGTCACGTTCTGCTCGGTGAGGATGTTGACCATCTGCGCCGAGATGGTGAGCAGCGAACCGACGCTTTCAGCGGGCAGCAGCGGCGAGCCGACGTTGACCGCGATCACGATGTCGGCGTTGCAGCGTTCGCGCGCTTCCGCGATCGGCACGTTGTCCACCAGGCCGCCATCGACCAGTTTGCGGCCGTCCAGCGTGATCGGCGACAGCAGGCCCGGCACCGACATGCTGGCGCGCATCGCCGAGGTCAGGCTGCCTTCGCGCAGGACGACGCGCTGGCCGGTGCCGATGTCGGTGGCGATGATCGACAGCGGCAGTGGCAGTTTCTCGATGACCCGTTCGTCCTTGCCGGCGCCGACCAAGCGATTGAAAAACAGCTTGATCTTGACGCCATCGACGACGCCCGGCGGGAATCGGACGCCGTCACTGGTCACGCCGATTTCGGAGGCGGGAATGAAGTTGCGCATGACCTGCTTGTGGCGGTAATTGACATCCGAAAAGTCCGGAATGTCGGTAAACATGTCGTTCCAATCCGCTTTGGCCATCTCCTCGCGCATTTCCGCCGGCGTCAGGCCGGAGGCGTAGGCGCCGGCGATCAGCGCGCCCATGCTGGTGCCGGCGATGCAGTCGACCGGTATCTTCAGTTCCTCGAGAACTTCGAGTACCCCGATATGTGCCGCGCCGCGGGCACCGCCGCCACCGAGCACGAGCCCGACTTTCGGACGGCTGGCGTCGGCGATTGCCTGTGTGCTCATGGTCATTGCCAGCAAGACAGCGGCGATAAAGCGTATGAACGGGAACATGGCAGCTTTCCTGAGGAAACGAGCGAAAAAAAACCCCGCGCAAGCGGGGTTTTTGATCAAGCGCGGAGGCTTACTTGGTGCCGATGATTTCGATGTCGGCGCGGCGATCCGGTTGCAGACACTCGATCAGCGCCTTGCGGGGCTTGGTGTTCTTGCACTTGTCGCCGGTGACCGGCTGCGTCAGGCCCTTGCCTTCGGTGTAGACTCGGTTGGCTTCGATACCCTTGGACACGAGGTAGGTCTTCACGGCGGCGGCGCGACGCTCGGACAGCTTCATGTTGTAGGCAGCGGAACCGATGCGGTCGGTGTGGCCGACGACGAGGATCACTTCGAGCTTGATGGCGCCAGCCTTGGCGACCAGTTCGTCGAGCTTGGCCTTGCCTTCGGGGCGCAGAACGGCCTTGTCGAAGTCGAAGAGGGCGTCGGCGGCGACGGTGATCTTCTCACCGGTGGGCTTCGGCGCGGCAACCGGGGCCGGCGGAGCGGGCGGTTCGCAGACTTCCTTCGGCAGCAGGTCCTTGTCGCACTCGCAACCGGCCGGATCCTTGGCGGCAGCCGCCGGGGTCCAGTAACCGGTGCGCCAGCAGAGGCCGAAGCCGCTCTTGGCGACGACGTTGCGCTGGTCGATGACATAAACGCGCTCTTGCGCCTGAACGGCGGTGGCGCCGAAGCCGATGCCGGCCAGCAGAGCCAGAATAAGCGATTTCTTGGCGTAGTTGATCATGAGGGGTTCCCTGTCAAAAAAAATTAGACGGCGTATTGTAATTCAAAAGCTTGCGATTTTTTCACTGATTATCCGTGACTTTCCGCCATGTTGCATCCGGGTTGAAAGTTTTTATGCGAGCAGCCTGCGCCGCCGTGCCGGCGCCGAGGTTCTTTTCATAGACCTGCCCGTCCTGGTTGATCATGAAACTCATGACGCCGCTCTTGCCAAAGCTGGCCGGCCAGAGAAGCAGGCCGAAGCCGCCGGTCATGTGGCCGTTCTCGACATAGTTGCGCGCGCCGCCCGGCGCAGCGCTGCCCTGAGCGGTCAGGATGCGGTAACTGTAACCGTGGTAGCTGCCGGGCTTGCGGCCTTTTTCGGCGGCGGCATCGGCGAGCAGGCGGCCAAGCGGGCTTTCCTCCTCGTTCGCCTTGGAGGGCCAGTAGAGTCCGTCCTTCTTGCCCGCGCTGCTCGCGATCTTCTGCGCATACTCGGCAACGCCATCCCCGGTGCGGTCCTTGGCAATATATTCCCGCTGGGCGTCGGCATAGGCTTTGGCGACCTGGATCGCTGCCAGTT
>DATIUN010000134.1:0-4890 GCA_035466795.1 Azonexus sp.
CTGACCTTGACCACTTCGGCACTGGCCTTGGTCTTGTCCTTGATCCAGTATTCCAGCGCCTTGACGTCATGGTTGGTGACGGCTTCGATGGCCTTCACCTCGGCCGCCTGCTCCGGCCCGAAGTTGGCGACCAGCGCATCGAGCGCTGCCACGGTCGACGGCGAAAAAGCGGCGATTTCCGAAAAATGCGGTTCGGCGGCCAGCGCCTTCAGCCATTCGATCTCGACCTTGAGACGGGATTTGATCAGGCCGAACTCGGAAAAATGCTCGCGCAACGCATCGACCTTGCCGGCGTAGCGGCCGTCGAGCGGGGAGAGAGCGGTCAAGGGATTGAAATCCATGGCAACATCCTTTTCAGTAAGCCCGCAATTTTACCCGCGCGGCGAACCCCTGTGCCATACGCTATAATCAAAGTCCCCAAATCAGAGATCCTGCGATGAAACTGATCGGCTCCCATACCAGCCCGTTCGTGCGCAAAGTGCGCATCGTGCTGGCCGAAAAGAAAATCGAATACGATTTCGTGATCGACTCGCCCTGGCTGGAAGGCAGCAAGGTGCCCAACATCAATCCGCTGGGCAAGATTCCGGCGCTGGTGCTGGACGATGACACCCCGCTGTTCGATTCGCGGGTCATCGTCGAATACATCGACAGCGTAACCCCCAACAACAAGTTGATCCCGGCGCCCAGTCGCGAGCGCACCGAGGTCAAACGCTGGGAAGCGCTTGCCGACGGCATCTGCGATGCTGCTGCCGCCGTCTTTCTCGAAGCCAAGCGTCCGCCGGCGCAGCAAAGCGCGGACTGGATCGCCCGCCAGCGCAGCAAGATCACGCGCGGCCTCGAATTCATGGCCGAAGAACTGGGCGAGAAGCCATTCTGCATGGGCACCCACCTTTCGCTGGCCGACATCGCCGTCGGCGCCGCGCTGGGTTACCTGTGCTTCCGCTTTGCCGACATCGACTGGCAAGCCGCGCACCCCAACCTCGGCAGGCTTTACACCAAACTGATGCATCGACCTTCGCTGGCGGACACCGCACCGCACGACTGAATCAGGGACACGCGTACAGAAGGGCGCCGCTGGCGCCCTTTCTTATTGCGCCGGCGTCGAGCCCATCGCCTCGCCAAGGCGGATTGCCTGCGCCGGCGCCCAGTCGGGATTGAACCGGACAACCCCCTTGGGGAACAGCATCACTACCGTCGACCCGAGCAGGAAGCGGCCCATTTCATCGCCCTGCCGGAATTCGATCCGCTGATCGGCATAACTCCACTCACGGAGATGGCCCGGGCGCGGCGG
Organism: Azonexus sp.; assembly: GCA_035466795.1. Taxonomy (GTDB): domain Bacteria; phylum Pseudomonadota; class Gammaproteobacteria; order Burkholderiales; family Rhodocyclaceae; genus Azonexus. The sequence continues at coordinate 1,292 of DATIUN010000134.1, forward strand.
GTTGACGACACCGTGCCAGACGGTCGCCATGCTGCCGACGATGGTGGCGCCGACCAGCGTCAGCACGAACGGACCATGCGCCGAATCGAAGACACAGACGACCCGCTCGTTGCGCGCAAAGAGGCCGGGCACGCCGCGCGCCGTGGTCGGGTTGACCGAAAACAGCGCGCCAGGCACATGGATCATGCGGATCAGACGGCCGTCACAGGGCATGTGGATGCGATGGTAGTCGCGCGGGCTGAGGTAGAGCGTGGCGAAACTGCCGTCCGCGAAGCGTGCCGCCAGTTCGCGGTCACCGCCGACCAGCGCTGTGGTCGAATAGCTGTGGCCCTTGGCCTGAAAGATCTGGTCCCGCTCGATGGCACCGAACTGGCTGATGGCGCCGTCGACCGGGCAGACGAGGTCGGCCGCCGCCAGCGGCCGGACGCCTTCGCGCAACGGGCGCGTGAAGAACTCGTTGAAGCAGGCGTAGCTGGCGATGTCCGGATTGGCCGCCTCGGCCATGTTGACACCATAGCGCCCGACGAACCAGCGAATGATGCTGGTCGTCAGCCCGCCGGCCTCGGCGCCGGCCAGCTTGCCGGCGAGGATGGTCAGGGCCTGCTTGGGGATCAGATATTGCGGTAGGACGGCGAGACGATCGGACACGTTGGCTGCCTAATAAATGGTTTCAGGTTGAATGGTCGGATGCGCGAAAATCATCGGATCACACCGCCGCCGAGACAGACGCGGCTTTCGTAGAGCACCACCGACTGCCCCGGGGTCAAAGCCCATTGCGGCTCGGCAAAATTGATGTCGCAGCTGCCAGCATCGATGCGTTCAATTTCGCAAGCCTGCTCGGCGGTCCGGTAGCGCGGCTTGGCCGTATAGACCCAGTGCGTGTGCGGCGCCCGCCGCGAGACCCAGGACAACTGTTCGGCGACCAGGCTGCTCCTGAACAACGCCGGATGCTCGTGGCCCTGGACGACATAGAGCACGTTTTTTTCCATGTCCTTGCCGGCGACAAACCAGGCATCGTGGTCGCCGCCCCCGGGTTGCCCCTTTTCCTTCAGGCCGCCGATGTGCAGACCCTTGCGCTGCCCCAGCGTGTGATACATCAGGCCGTCGTGCTCACCGAGCACCTTGCCGTCGTCGAGGCGGCGGATTTCGCCCTGCTTCGGCGGCAGGTAGCGCGACAGGAAGTCCTTGAACGGCCGCTCGCCGATGAAGCAGATGCCGGTCGAATCCTTCTTGGCGGCGACGTGCAGCCCTTCGGCCTCGGCGATCTTGCGCACTTCGCGCTTGTAGAGGTCAGCCAGCGGAAACAGCGTCTTCGACAACTGCGCCTGGTTCAGGCGATAGAGAAAATAGCTCTGATCCTTGGTGCCGTCCTCGGCCTTGAGCAACTGGAACTCGCCGTCGAACTCGCGCACGCCAGCGTAATGGCCGGTGGCGATCTTGTCTGCCCCCAGCGTCAGCGCATGGTCGAGGAAAGCCTTGAACTTGATTTCCGAGTTGCACAGGATGTCCGGATTCGGCGTCCTTCCGGCCTGGTATTCGCTCAGGAACTCGGCAAACACGCGCTCGCGGTATTCGGCGGAAAAATTGACCACCTCGACGTCGATGCCGATCCGGTCGGCGACGCTCATCACATCGACCAGGTCCTGGCGCGACGAACAATATTCCTCGGTGTCGTCGTCTTCCCAGTTCTTCATGAACAGGCCGATCACCTTCCAGCCCTGGCGCTTGAGCAACAAGGCCGCCACCGACGAATCGACCCCGCCGGACAAGCCGACCACCACCGTTTTTTCAGACATCGGGCCCCGCCCCTTCTTTCCACTCGGCCAGCGGCAAGATCACCGCCGGCTGTCCATTATCGACGAACCAGCTATCGACGACGAAGCGCTGCGCTTCGCCATCCGTTCTCTCTTCGATCACCGCCGACCAGTGTGCCGGAAATACCAGCGCCCAGTTGCGCACTTCCGGTTCCTGCACCCGATGCCAGCGCAGATAGCCGCGTGCTTCGAGCAACTTCAGCAGGCGCGTCGTCGACGTCGAATGATCGATGCAGTCCATTTTTCCGGGCACATGGCCATCGGCATAGTTGCCGCCGCGATCGTTACTGATGTCCGACTGCTGGCCGGCCCAGCCGTAAAGCTCGCCGATGGCGGCGGCGAGCATTTTGCGCTCTTCAGCGGCGTCGACCGCAACCGACAGCTGGCGGCCGATTTCGCGCAATTGCCCCTAGCCGAATTTGATCTGCGCCTGCGCGATGCACCCGTAGCCATAACAAATCGGCACGGTTTCATCGGCCGCAGCCCCCGCTCCGAGGAAGATCAGCACGGCAAGGCAATGGCGGATCATCAGTCGTAATGCACCAGAAGATCGAGCGGATAGCGCTTGCCGGCCATCAGGTCTTCGATGCAGCGCAGGATCAGCGGACTGCGGTGGCGCGCCTGTGTCGCCTTCACTTCGTCCAGCGTCAGCCAGCGGGCGGCGACGATGCCGTGGTCCAACTTGCGCTCGGCCTCCCAGCCACGCAGTTCACCGGCGAAGGCGAAGCGCAGGTAGGTCACCTCGCCATCCGGACGGCGCCAGTTGTAGACGCCAATCAGGTGCGTCGGCCGGAAGTGATAGGCCGTTTCTTCCAGGACCTCGCGTACCACGGCGTCGACCAGCGCTTCGCCTGCCTCCAGATGGCCGGCCGGCTGATTGAAGGCGAGACCGGCCGTGGTTTCCTCCTCGACCAGCAGGAATTTTCCGTCGCGTTGAACGACGGCGGCGACAGTGACGTTGGGTTTCCAGACCATGCGCGGCTCGAACGGCAAAAGCGCTATTTTACCTGCTGATTTGGGCTAGAATTATGCGCTTTCACACGCGCAACACGGAGAATCGAACATGTCCATGTCGGATCGCGACGGCTTTATTTGGCAAGACGGCAAATTGGTGCCCTGGCGCGAAGCCACCACCCACGTTCTCACGCATTCGCTGCACTATGGCATGAGCGTATTCGAGGGCGTCCGTGCCTACAAGACCGAGCGCGGTACCGCCATCTTCCGCCTCGAAGAGCACACCGACCGCCTGTTCAATTCCGCCCACATCTTCCAGATGGCCATGCCCTACGACAAGGCGACCATCAACGAAGCGCACAAGGAAGTCCTGCGCGCCAACAACCTGGAAGCAGGCTACCTGCGCCCGATCGCCTTCTACGGCTCGGAAAAAATGGGCGTCTCGCCCAAGGGCGCCAAGGTGCATGTCGCCATCGCCGCCTGGCCCTGGGGCGCCTACCTCGGCGAGGAAGGCCTCGAGCGCGGCATTCGCGTCAAGGTGTCGAGCTACACCCGCCATCACGTCAATATCTCGATGGTGCGCGCCAAGGCCTCCGGCCACTACATCAACTCGATCCTGGCCAATAATGAAGTGACCAACGAGGGTTACGACGAAGCGATGTTGCTCGACCCCGAAGGCTACGTCTCCGAAGGCGCCGGCGAGAACCTGTTCATCGTCAAGAAGGGTAAGCTTTTCACGCCGGACCTGACCTCCTGCCTCGAAGGCATCACCCGCGCCACGGTACTGCAGATCGCCGAGGAACTGGGTCTTTCGGTTCAGGAAAAGCGCAT
>DATIUN010000135.1:0-4277 GCA_035466795.1 Azonexus sp.
CATCGGTCCCGGGCGATACAGCGCGACCAGCGCGACGATGTCCTCGAATCGCGTCGGCGGCGCCCGCTTGAGCAGATCGCGCATGCCGCGCGATTCGAACTGGAACACCGCCGCCGTGTTGCCGGTGCGCAGGATGTCGTAGGCGGGCTTGTCGTCGAGCGGGAGCGCTTCGAGCGTCAGCGTGCTGGCGGGGTCGAGCCGCTTCACGTAGCGCAGCGTCCAGTCGAGGATCGTGAGCGTGGTGAGCCCGAGAAAGTCGAACTTGACGAGGCCCACGGCCTCGACGTCGTCCTTGTCGAACTGCTAGACGATCGCATCGGAGCCGGGCTGGGTGTAGAGGGGGCAGAAGTCGGTGAGCCGGCCCGGCGCGATCAGCACGCCGCCGGCATGCATGCCGACGTTGCGCGTGAGCCCCTCGAGCGACGCGGCGAGCTCCAGGAGCTCGCGCACCTCCTCCTCCTTCTGCGCGCGTTCCTCGAGCAGCGGTTCCTGCGCGCGCGCCTCCGCGAGCGTGATCTGCCGGCCGGCCTGGAACGGGATCAGCTTGGCGATGCCGTCGCAGAACAGGTAGGGGAGGTCGAGCACGCGGCCGACGTCGCGGACCGCCGCCTTGGCCGCCATCGTGCCGAACGTCGCGATCTGCGACACCGAGTCCGCGCCGTACTTCTTCTTCACGTAGTCGATGACGCGGTCGCGGCCGTCCTGGCAGAAATCGATGTCGAAGTCCGGCATCGACACGCGCTCGGGATTGAGGAAGCGCTCGAACAGCAGCATGTAGTGGATGGGATCGAGATCGGTGATCCCGAGCGCGTATGCGACAAGCGAGCCGGCGCCCGAGCCGCGGCCGGGACCGACAGGGACGCCGTTGCCTTTGGCCCAGTTGATGAAATCGGCGACGATCAGGAAGTAGCCGGGAAAGCCCATCTGGACGATGGTGTCGCACTCGAAGACGAGGCGGTCGTCGTATTCCGGCCGCCGCTTCAGGCGTTCCTCCGGGTCAGGGTAGAGCTCGACCAGACGCTTTTCCAGCCCGGCCCGCGCCTCGGCGACGAGGTATTCGTCGATCGTCATGCCCGGCGGAATGGGGAAGTCAGGCAGGAAATTCTTGCCCAGCGTCATCTCGATGTTGCAGCGTCTGGCGATTTCCAGCGTGTTTTCCAGCGCCTCCGGCAGATCGGCGAACAGCTCGACCATCTCGGCCTGCGTCTTGAAATACTGCGCCTCGGTGTAGATCTTCGGCCGCCGGTTGTCGCCCAGCACGTAGCCCTCGGCGATGCAGACCCGCGCCTCGTGCGCGCGAAAATCGTCGCGGTCGAGGAACTGGATCGGGTGCGTGGCGACCAGCGGCAGGCCGAGTTCGCCGGCCAGATCGGCGGTCTGCTGGACGATAGCTTCCTGTTGCGCCTGCCCGTAGCGCTGCACTTCAAGATAGAAGGCGCCGGGGAAAATGGCTTCCCAGGCCCTGGCGCGCTCGCCGGCCAGATCGAAATTGCCGTTGATCAGCGCCTCGCCGACATCGCCGAGGTGCGCGCCGGACAGCGCGAGCAGGCCGTCGCTGCCGACTTCGCCGAACCATTCGCGGCGGATTTCCGCCCGGTCGCGGCGACCTTCGACGAGGTAGGCACGGGTCAGCAATTCGCACAGCTGCCGGTAGCCGTCCCGGTTGCGCACCAGCAGCAGTAGACGGCAGGGATCCTCAGGTGATTCCGGATTGGCGATCCAGACATCCGCCCCGGCGATCGGCTTGACCCCCTTGCCGCGCGCCCCGGTGTAGAACTTGACCAGCCCGAACAGGTTGCCGAGATCGGTCAGCGCCAGCGCCGGCATGCCGTCCGCGGCGGCACGCTTGATGGCATCGCCGACGCGGACGATGCCGTCGGTCACCGAGTATTCCGAATGCAGGCGGAGGTGGACATGGCGCGGGGAATTCATGGTTGCAATTTTACCGCCCCCGGGGTCGGCTACCGATTGCATTTTGTTTCATATCCGCTAGATTGAACGTTTCGCCCCGTTTGCGCATGGAGACCCGCAATGATCCTCGAAGAACCCCTCGTGCTACGCACCGACCGTGCCGACGGCCTGACCACCCTGACCCTGAACCGTCCCGCCCAATTCAATTCGCTGTCGAAAGACATGTTGACCGCGATCAGGCGCGAAGTGGACGATATCGCGGCCAGCGAAGCGGTGCGCGTCGTCGTCATCGCCGGCGCCGGCAAGGCCTTCTGCGCCGGCCACGACCTCAAGGAAATGCGCGCCAACCATGACAAATGCTTCATGCAGGAACTGTTCGGGCAATGCGGCGAACTGATGTTGGCCCTCACGCGCCTGCCGCAGCCGGTCATCGCCCGCGTGCACGGCATCGCCACCGCTGCCGGCTGCCAGCTGGTGTCGATGTGCGACCTGGCAGTCGCCGCCGACGTTGCCAAGTTCGCCGTCTCCGGCATCAACGTCGGTCTTTTCTGCTCGACGCCGGCCGTCGGCCTGGCGCGTAACCTCGGGCGCAAGGCGGCGCTCGAAATGCTGCTCACCGGCGACTTCATAGACGCCATGGAGGCGAAAGCCAAGGGCCTGGTCAATCGCGTCGTGCCAGCCGACGCGCTGGATGCCGAGATCGAGCGCCTGGTTCAGGCGATCCTCGCCAAGAGCGCCGTCGCTATCCGCATGGGCAAGGGCATGTTCTACAAACAACTCGAAATGGGGCTGGTCGAAGCCTACACCTATGCTGGCGAAGTGATGGCCTGCAACATGATGAGCGACGACGCCGGCGAAGGCATCGATGCCTTCATGCAGAAGCGGAAGCCGGCGTACAAGGGGAGCTAAGGCACGAGAGTCTGGCTTGATGGCTCAGTCCGGCCAAAAGCGGCCTTGGCTAGTTGCACTCCGAACCGGTTAGGAGTAACTCCCACAACGCCATGCACAAAAAGCCGTTTGGACAGTGTCCTGTGTTCGAGTTTGTAGAACAGCGACGGAACCAATGGGAATTTTTGAAATCAACGACAGGCTGGATCGCACCATCCGGGACACGGATGCACAGTAAGCAACCTAGAATTTACCCCTCACACGGAGAAAGATAATGCAGGGAAGCAGTCGAAACCACCTATTGGCGGCAATGGCCGCCATCGTTTTATTCGCCTCAGGTAGCGCCTTCGGGCAGGCGCCTGCCAAAGCGCCGGTAAAACCTCAGTTCAAGTTCTCGACCCCTATCGCCCCGGGCGTCGCCGTGCCGGACAGGATCGAAAGCTCCATCGGCACCCTGAATCTGACCCACGGTTATCCCAAGCCGGATACCGTCGAGAAGATCTATGACAACCTCGATCGTTCGCGCGCCCTGCAGGCTTACCTCATGGCGATCCCGATCGTGAATCAGGCGGGCATGCGCGACTCGCTCAGCAAATTCGGGCCGGCCAACCAGACCGACGTCATCTGGGAAGACCTCGTCGATGCCCGCACGGTGGAACTCACGGCGAACGACAACACCATCTACAACTTCATCTGGCTCGACACGAAGAAAGGTCCGCTGGTCGTGGAGATACCGCCCGAGGTCCTGGGTGCCGTGAACGATTTCTGGTACCGCTGGGTCGCCGATGTGGGCCTCACCGGCGAGGACCGGGGCAAAGGTGGCAAGTACCTCTTTCTGCCGCCCGGGTACAAGGGCGAGATCCCTGCAGGCTATGTGGTCGTTCGGCCGAGCACGTTTGGCAATTGGCTGTTCTTTCGCGCCTTCCTCGTCGATGGCGCCACGAAGCCCGGCGTCGAGTTGGTCAAGAAACACCTGAAGATCTATCAACTCTCGGAGGCCGCGAATCCGCCGGCGATCAAGTTTGCCAATGCCTCGGGCGTTCCCGCAAACTTTGTCGCCCCCGGCGACTACGCATTCTGGGAACTCCTGAACCAGGTCATCCAGGAAGAACCCACGGAAGGCAGCGACCCGACGACGCTTGGCCTCTTTGCCTCCATCGGCATTGTCAAAGGCCAGCCTTTCGCGCCCGACCAACGGATGAAGAAGATCCTCACGGATGCGGCAAATATCGGCGCCGTGACGGCGCGCACCATTGCCTTCAAGGTGCGCTCGAAAGAAGCCTACTTCTTCCCGGACAGCGCCTGGCGCCTGCCGTTCTTCGGCGGCTACAGGTTCGAGAGCGCGCCCGGCGTGACGAACATGGACGGCTACATCTTCTACTACTACTTCGCCACCGGCGTCACGCCGGCGATGGAGGAGAAGATGGTCGGGCAGGGCTCGCAGTATCCCTGGTCGGTACAGGACGCCGACGGCAACC
>DATIUN010000136.1:0-3043 GCA_035466795.1 Azonexus sp.
TATCCGGAGTCGGGCGGCAGCAACCAGATCCGCGCGAACGCCCTGCCCCTCGGCTCCGAAGATCCAGGCCAGCGGGTCATCCCAGCGCGCGTCGTAGAGCGAGGTGGCGCCATCGAGACAAGTCACCGCCGTCGTGCCGCGGTAATCGGCCATGAATGTCGCCAGATCGGAATCCTCGTGGATGGCCAGCACGAAATGGGCGCCCTGCCCGGCGCGCAGCACCTTGGGCGACCAGGCCGCGGCGCAACCGGGACCGAGTAAAGCCTGTCTGACGCCGGCTGCCGCTGCTGTCCGCAGCAGGGTTCCGACGTTGCCGGGGTCTTGTACGCCGTCGAGCAAAATCGCGTCATTTTCGAGGTCGACCGCAACAGACGCCGTCGGCATCGTTGCTACTGCCAGCAGGGCGCTCGGCGTATCGACCAGCCCGAGGTCGCGCATCAGCGCGTCCGCCAGGATGATGCCTTCGCGGCCTTCGACATAAGCCGCAATTTCGCCGTTGACCAATGCCGATTCTGCAACGATCAAGGTATCCACCGGCCCGTAGGCCTTTTCGTAAGCGTCGACCAGATGCACGCCATCAAGCAGCGTGTGACCGGATTTCCGCCGTTCGCGGCCGGACTCGGCCAGCCGCTTGAGACCCTTGAAAAACGGGTTGTCGCGCGACCGGATCAGCTTCATAAGAGTGCGAGTTGCCGGGCCACCGGACCGAAGCTGCGGCGATGCACGGGCGACGCGCCATGGTCTTGCAGCGCCTTGAAATGCGCCGCCGTCGGGTAGCCCATATGACTGGCGAAGCCATATTGCGGATAGCGCGCGTGCAGAGCCAGCATTCCCGCATCGCGCACCGTCTTGGCAAGAATCGACGCGGCGGCGATCGAAGCGATCTTGCCATCGCCCTTGATCACGGCTTCGACCGGCATCTCCAGCATTGGGCAGCGATTGCCGTCCACCAGCGCGCTGTCCGGGCGAACCGCCAGCCCGGCCACCGCCCGCTGCATGGCGAGCATGGTCGCCTGCAGGATATTGAGGCGGTCGATTTCCTCGACCGACGCCTCGGCCACCGCCCAGGCCAGCGCCCGTTCGCGGACCAGGACGGCCAGCAGCGCGCGTTTTCTTTCGGAGAGTTTCTTGGAGTCGTTGAGGCCGGGAATCGGCCGTGCCGGATCGAGAATCACCGCGGCCGCGACGACCGGCCCGGCCAACGGCCCGCGTCCGGCCTCGTCGATGCCGCAGACGAGGCCGGGCGGAATGATCAGTTCAGGCATTCGATGACCGCGTTGGCAGCCTTCTCGGCATTGTTCCGGCGCAGTTGCAGGTGGATGTCGGTAAAGGTCTCGGCCACCGCCGCTGCGTTGTCCTTGTCTTCGTAAAGCTTGACCAGCGCCTCGGCGAGGTTTTCCGGAGTCGCCTGATCCTGCAGTATTTCCGGCACCACCGCCCTGCCGGCCAGAATGTTGGGCAGGCCGACGTAGGGCGAATGAACGAGCCATTTGCCGATCCACCAGGACGAACGCGCCACCTTGTAGGTAATGACCATCGGCCGCTTGATCAGCGCCGCTTCCAGCGTCGCCGTCCCGCTCGCCACCAGCGACACGTCGGCGGCACCGAGGGCATCCTGGGCGTGCCCGAACAAGAGGCGGAACGGAAGTTCCCCGGCCTGCTGCCGGTAGATGGCCGCTTCGAACTGCAGACGCGTCTCGCGGGTAGTCAGCGGTACGACAAACAGCGCATCGGGCAGGAAACGTTCGCGGATTAGTTTGGCCGTCTGCACGAAGGTGTCGGCCATCCGCTCCAGTTCCCCCTTGCGGCTGCCCGGCAGCAGCGCGAAAACCGGCACGTCGCGCGCGATGCCGAGCTTGTCGCGCACCTCCACTTGGCTGGTCTCCAGCGGGATGATGTCGGCCAGCGGATGCCCGACGAAGGTGACCGGAATGTTTTCCTTTTCGTAGAGCGGCGGTTCCATTGGAAACAGGGCGAGCAAGCGGTTGACCGCCCGCCCGATCTTCTTGATCCGCCCGCTGCGCCAGGCCCAGATCGACGGGCTGACGTAGTGGATCGTTTTGATCCCGGCCGCCTTGAGTTCGATTTCGAGACCGAGATTGAAATCGGGTGCATCGACACCGATGAAGATGTCCGGGCGCATCTCGAGCAGGCGCTTCTTCAACTGGCGCCGGATGCCGGCGATCTCCCGGTAGTTCTTCAGGGCATCGACGTAGCCCATGACCGACAGTTTGTCGATCGGCCACCAGGCATCGAAGCCCTGGGCCTGCATCCGGGGGCCGCCGATGCCGTAAAAGACGACATCCGGCAGTCTTGCCTTCAAGGCGCCAATCAGCAGGCTGGCAAGGAGATCCCCGGAGGCCTCTCCCGCCACCACGGCAATCCGTACCACGTTGCCCATCAGCGGATAATGCCGCGTTTCGAAGAGGCCAGGAAATCGACCATGCGCTGGACGTCAGGCGCCGTCCTGGCCTGGTCGGCCAGTTGCGCCTTGGCTTCCTCGAGCAGCAGTCCGGACTTGTAGAGCGTGCGGTAGGCGCGCTTCAGTTCGCTGATCGCCTCGCTGGTGAACCCCCGACGCTTGAGGCCTTCGACGTGGATGCCGTAGGGCTGCGCGGTGTTGCCGGCCACCATCAGGTAGGGCGGCACATCCTGGAGGACGAGCGACGAGGCCGCGGTGATGACGTGGGCACCGATCCGGCAGAACTGGTGCACGCCGGTGAAGCCACCGAAAATGACCCAGTCATCGACCGTCACATGCCCGGCCAGCGAGGCGCCGTTGGCGAAGATGGTCTTGTTGCCGACATGGCAGTCGTGTGCGATGTGCGCGTAGGCCATCAGCCAGTTGTCGTCGCCGATGCTGGTCAGGCTACCACCCTGGACGGTACCCAGGTTGAAGGTACAGAACTCGCGGATCGTGTTGCGGTCGCCGATTTCCAGCCGTGTCGGCTCGCCGGCGTATTTCTTGTCCTGCGGAATCTCGCCCAGCGAACAGAACTGGAAAATGCGGTTTTCGCGACCGATCCGGGTATGGCCCTTGATC
>DATIUN010000137.1:0-3977 GCA_035466795.1 Azonexus sp.
CGCAGCGGCATGCCGGAAGCTTTGCCGAGGGGCTGGCAAGGCTGGCGGATCGACTTGCGCGGCCTGCGTGGCGGCCATTCCGGGGTCGACATCCACGAGGAGCGGGGCAATGCCATCAAGTTGCTGGTACGCGTCCTGCGCGGGCTGGAGCAGGTGTTTCCGCTGCGCCTGGCCAGCCTGCAGGGCGGCACGGCGCGCAATGCATTGCCGCGCGAGGCGACGGCCATCGTCGCCCTGCCCGAAGCCGAGGCAGGGAAACTACCTGCCAGCCTGGCGGAATGGGACGTCCGTCTGCGGGGTGAACTGGCCGCGGTGGATGCGGGGATCGTATTGGCTTGTTCGCCGGCGCCTGGCGCGCTGCCGGTGCTGGCGCCGCATGAGCAGGGGGTCTGGCTGGCTTCGCTGCATGCAGCGCCGCATGGCGTCCGGCGCATGAGCCGGCAGGTTCCCGGGATCGTCGAAACTTCCAATAATCTGGGCATGGTGACGCTCGACGCGTCCGGCGGATCGTGCAGTTTCATGGTTCGCTCGCTGCTCGACAGCGGTAGCGATGCATTGGCGGACGAGATCGTCAGTCTTTTTTCACTGTCCGGGACGCTTGCCGAGAAGGCGGGCGCTTACCCGGGGTGGGCGCCCAATCCCGATTCGCCGCTGCTGGCCTTGTGCCGGTCGGTCTATGGCCGCGAATTCGCCGGCGATTCGCAGGTTAAGGTGATCCACGCCGGGCTGGAATGCGGCATCATTGGCGCCAAGTATCCGGGGCTGGACATCGTCTCTTTCGGCCCGACCATCCATGGCGCGCATGCGCCGGGTGAATCCGTGGATATTTTGTCGGTCGACCGTAGCTGGCAGCTGCTGAAGGCGATTCTGGCCGCGGTAAGGTGAGTTTTTTGTGGAGATGCGTGCGATGAAATTCATTTTTTCGTTGGCCGCCGCCCTGACGTTGGGCGCCTGCGGTGTCGAAACCGCCAGCACGGCGGCGACCGGCGCTGCGATCAAGAAGCAGGAACTGGAGCAGGGCCGGAAAACGATGGACCAGATGCAGCTGAAAATCGATCAGGCCAACCTGCAATTGCAGCAGCGCGCCGAGCAGGCCGGCGGCGACAAGTAGCTTCAGCGGCCGCGAATCGCTTCGCGGCGCGCCAGCCCGAGTTTGGTCGAACGCTCCATTTTTTGCACGAAAGCCGGAAAATCGAGGCCGTAATTGGCGCGCAATTCCTTGGCGAAGTTGTGCAGCCAGCGCCAGCGTGGCTCGAAATGGCGTTCCTTGAAGGCGTAAAGGATGTGGTTGCCATCGTCCGGCACCGAAATCACGATGACCTGGTCGTCGAAGACGAGCATCGCCTCGCCGATCAGACCGGCGTAGGTTTCCTTTTCGCCGGCCAGATTGATGACCAGGACGCCGTTGCCGGCGAGCTTGGCGAAGGCGTTTTCGAAGAATTCGCGATTGGCGAGGCTGGGCGCGAAACCGGTCCGGTCGAAGGCGTCGACGAGCAGCGCATCGATGCCTTTTTCGGCCTGCTCCAGATAGTCGGCGCCGTCGGCCTGCAGGATCTGCAGGCGCGGGCCGTCGGGCGGCAGCATGAAGGTGTCGCGCCAGGCGATGACGTCGGGGTCGAGCTCGACCGCCGTCATCCGGGCGCCGGGCAGCCGGTGGTGGCAGAACTTGACCAGCGAACCGCCGCCGAGGCCGATCAGCACGATGCGCTTCGGGCGTGGTTGAAAGAGCAGGAAGGCCATCATTTTCTGCGTGTAGCGCAACGCCAGATCATTCGGCGCCTTGAGCGACATTTCGCTCTGCATCAGGCGCACGTTGAAGTACAGGAAGCGCGATTTGCCGTCGTCGATGACGAAGGGCTTCGGGTAACTTTCGTCAAGCAACCGGGCGCGCAGTTCGCCAGCCTTGGCCAGGGCCGGCTCATGCATCAATACGGTGCCCGTTTCGGTCTCGAACGGGCTGGGCAATGCGTAAGGCTGGATCAAGCAGGCAGGTCGGCGGCGCGCAGCAGGAAGACGAATTCGTTGCCGGCGGCGGTATCGAGCCAGGTGAAGGGCAGCGCCGGGTAGGCGGCTTCCAGTTCCTCGCGGTTGTGACCGATCTCGACCACGAGCAGGCCGTCCGCGGTCAGATGGCGCCTGGCTTCGCGCAGGATGATGCGGGTGAAGTCGAGGCCATCCTTGCCGGAGCCGAGCGCCATAACCGGTTCGTGCAGGTATTCCGGCGGCAGCGCGGCGACCGAGTCGGCATTGACGTAGGGCGGGTTGGCGATGATCAGGTCGTAACGCCGGCCCGCGAGATTGGCGAAGGCGTCCGAGCGGATGATCTCGATGCGCTCGCTCAGGCCGTATTCCTCGACGTTGCGTTCGGCGACGGAAATGGCCTCTTTTGACAGGTCGACCGCGTCAACCCGGGCTTCCGGGAAGGCGAGGGCGGCGAGGATGGCGAGGCAGCCGGAGCCGGTGCAGAGGTCGAGCGCGGTTTCGACGGCCCACGGATCGTCGACCCACGGCGCCAGTTGTTCCTCCAGCAGTTCGGCGATGAAGGAGCGCGGCACGATGACGCGGTCGTCGACGTAAAAACGATGCCCGGCCAGCCAGGCCTCGTTGGTCAGGTAGGCGGCGGGCAGGCGATCCTCGGCGCGGCGCCGGTAGATGTCGAGCAGGGCGCTGCGTTCGTCTTGCAGCAGGCGGGCGTCGAGGAAAGGTTCCAGCCGGTCGAGCGGCAGGTTGAGCGTGTGCAGCGTCAGGTACACGGCCTCGTCCCAGGCGTTGTCGCTGCCGTGGCCGAAAAAGAGGCCGGCGGCATTGAAGCGGCTGACCGCGTAGCGGATGAAGTCGCGAACGGTGGCGAGTTCGGCGCGGGCGCTGGGGTCGCTCATGACGGCAACAACTGGCTGAGAATACGGGTGTAGATGGCGGAAAGCCTGGGCAGCGCAGCGATGTCGACGCATTCGTCGATCTTGTGGCTGGTCGTATTGACCGGGCCGATTTCCAGCAACTGGTCGCAGATTTCGGTGATGAAGCGGCCGTCCGAGGTGCCGCCGGTGGTCGACAGTTCGGTGTCGATGCCGCAGACCTCGCGGATGGCGGAGCTGGCGGCATCGGCCAGCGGGCCGCGGGCGGTCAGGAAGGGGCGGGCGCCGAGCGTCCATTTGATGTCGTAGTCGAGGCCGTGCCGGTCGAGAATGGCAATCAGCCGCTGCTGCAGGCCGTCGACCGTGCTGGCAGTGGAAAAGCGGAAATTGAACTTGATTTCGACGTGGCCCGGCACGACGTTGGTGGCGCCGGTGCCGCCGTGGATATTGGAGATCTGCCAGGTGGTCGGCGGGAAATATTCGTTGCCCTGATCCCACTCGGTGTCGCCGAGTTCGGCGATGGCCGGCGCCGCCAGGTGGATTGGATTGCGCCCGAGGTGCGGGTAGGCGATGTGGCACTGGATGCCCTTGACCGTCAGCACGCCGGACAGCGAGCCGCGGCGGCCGTTTTTGACCATGTCGCCGAGCGTGTCGACCGAGGTCGGCTCGCCGATGACGCAGAAATCCAACGTTTCGCCGCGTGCCTTGAGGGTTTCGACGACGGCGACGGTACCGTCGATGGCATCGCCTTCCTCGTCCGAGGTCAGCAGGAAGGCGAGCGAGCCGGAATGTTGCGGGTGGGCGGCGATGAAGGCCTCGGTCGCGGTCAACATCGCGGCCAGCGAGGATTTCATGTCAGCTGCGCCGCGCCCGTAGAGCACGCCGTCACGGATTTCCGGGGCGAAGGGCGGCGAGGTCCACAGGTCCAACGGCCCGGTCGGCACCACGTCGGTGTGGCCGGCGAAGACGAACAGCGGCCGGGCCGTGCCGCGGCGGGCCCAGAGGTTGGTGACGCCGTTGCGGTTGATGAACTCGATGGAGAAACCGAGCGCTTGCAGGCGCTCGGCGAACAGGTCGCAACAGCCGGCGTCGTCCGGCGTCACCGAAGGCCGGGCGATGATC
>DATIUN010000138.1:0-5430 GCA_035466795.1 Azonexus sp.
CTTCCTGCCCGAACTTGCGCAGCAGCACGCCGCGCCTGGCGATTTCCGGGTGCGCGGCGGCGACGCCGACGATATTGCGCTTGGTGACGTCGCTGTCGAATCCGAACAGCAAGTCCGGCGAGCACAGGTGGAAGAAGTGCAGCGCATGCGACTGCAGCATCTGC
This sequence comes from Azonexus sp., assembly GCA_035466795.1. Taxonomy (GTDB): domain Bacteria; phylum Pseudomonadota; class Gammaproteobacteria; order Burkholderiales; family Rhodocyclaceae; genus Azonexus. Next base: position 165 of record DATIUN010000138.1, read on the forward strand.
CCGTAGTGCATCAGGCGGCGGAGTTTCTCGGCGGCCGGCGTCAGCTTTTTGGCGCCGACGATGACGTCGAGCGCCTTCGAGGCGGCCAGGTGGTGCGATACCGGGCAGATGCCGCACAGGCGCTGGACCATGACCGGCACTTCCCAGTATGGGCGACCCTGGATGAATTTCTCGAAGCCGCGGAACTCGACGATGTGCAGGCGCACCTGATGCACCTTGTTCTGCTCGTCGAGCAGGATGGTGACCTTGCCGTGGCCCTCGACGCGCGACACGGGATCGATCGCGACGCGGCGCAGCTTTTCGGGATGTTCGGCGGTTTCAAGCTGGTAAGTCATTTTCCACCTCAGTCGTAATGCATCAGGCCGTGTTCGAGCGTCGGTTCGCGGCCGGCCAGCAGATCGGTGAGCACCTTCCAGATCGCGTCGCCCGATGGCGGGCAGCCGGGGATGAAGTAATCGACCTTCACCACCTCGTGGATCGGGTGCACCTTGTTGAGCGGTAGCGGCAGTTCCGGGTCGTTCGGGATCATGCCGTTGGCCAGCCCCGGACTGGTGTGATAGACCTCCTCGAGGATGGTCGTCAGCGGCAGGTGGTTGCGCTGGGCCGGCAGGCCGCCGTTGATGGCGCAGGCACCGATGGCGATAAGGATTTTGCAGTTCTTGCGGAACTCGCGCAGGACGTGGACGTTCTCGGCATTGCACAGGCCGCCCTCGATGATGCCGATGTCGCAGTCCAGGCTGCAATGCTTGATGTCTGTCAGCGGCGAACGGTCGAACTCGATATGTTCGAGCAGCGTAAACAGCCGCTCATCGATGTCGAGGAAGGACATGTGGCAGCCGAAACAGCCGGCCAGCGAGGTCGTCGCAACCTTCAGCTTCCTTGTCGGTGCGGTCATGTCAGCGGTCCTCCGTTTCGGCGGCTTCCGAAATCGGCGCCTTGTCGTACTTGCGCTCGCCGATCGGCACCGCGAAACCCTTGCGCTTCTTCAGGATGACGCCGACCGGGCAGACCTGCGCCGCCTTGTCGGCCAGCGTGAAGTCGGTGTCCCCGAGTTGGCCGGACCTGGCATTGACGATCAGGTGCGTGTTGATGCCGCGCCCGGAGAGCGCGAAGACGTTCTTGCCGTCGACGTCGCGGCTGGCGCGCACGCACAGCGAGCACAGGATGCAGCGGTTGAAATCAAGCAGAATGTCGGGATGCGAGGCGTCGACCGGACGATTCGGGAAAAAGTGGTCGTAGTGCGGCGACATCATGCCCAAGTGGTAGGCCGTGGCCTGCAGCTGGCAATTGCCGCTCTGCTCGCACGACGGGCAGAAATGGTTGCCCTCGACGAACAGCATCTGGGTCAGCGCCCGCCGTTCGGCATTGATTTCCGCGGTATCGCTTTCGACCACCATGCCGGCCATCGCCCGCATCGTGCATGAAGCCGTATGCCGGCCGTCGACCTTGACCGTGCACAGCTTGCACGAGCCGTGCGGCTTGAAATCCGGGTGGTAGCACAGATGCGGGATGAACACCCCGGCCCTGGTCGCCGCCTGGATGATGGTCTGGCCTTCCTCGAAGGGAATGGTCTTGCCGTCGATAGTGAAGGTCCGGCTCATGGGCACTCCCAGAAATCTTCCGCGATGAAATGGGCTGCCGGGTCATCGCGCCCGGTCATTTGCCGCGCCGACGCCAGCGCCCGGTCGAGATCGAAGGCCGGCGCGAAATCCTGCTGCATCATGCGTTTCTCATAGGCGGGCCGGAACTTGGCGATGGTGTCGAGCACTGGGTTGCAGGCGGTATGGCCGAGGCCGCAATGGCTCATCGACTGCAGCAACTGGTTGAGCTTCTCGATTTCGCTGAAATCATAGGGTGAACCGCAACCGTTGTTCAGTTTGTCCATCAGGTTTTTCAGCAATGAGGTACCGACCCGACAAGGCGTACAGAAACCGCAGCTCTCGTGCTGGAAGAAATGCACGTAGTTGCGCGCCACCTGGAACATGTCGCGGGTATCGTTGAAGACGGTGAAGGCACCGGCCGTCGGGATATCCTCGAAACCGATGATGCGGTCGAATTCATCCTGGCTGACGCAGACGCCGGACGGTCCGCTGACCTGAACGGCCTGCGTATCCTTGGCGCCGCAATCTTCCAGCACCTGGCGAATGCTGACGCCGAAGGGGTATTCATAAAGGCCGGGACGCGCGCAATCACCGGAGACCGAGAGAATCTTGGTGCCCGCCGAATGTTTGGTACCGATGCCGGCATACCAGTCGCCGCCGTTCAGCGCGATCAGCGCCGCCGCGGCGAAGGTTTCGACGTTATTGACGATGGTCGGCTGGTCGAGATAGCCGTTGGTCACCGGGAACGGCGGGCGGTTGCGCGGGGTGCCGCGCTTGCCTTCCAGCGATTCGATCAGCGCCGACTCCTCGCCGCAGACGTAGGCGCCGGCGCCGACATGGATCTCGATGTCGAAATCGGCGCCGGGGATGCCGAGGATGTTGGTGCCCAGCAGGTTTTTCCGGCGCCGGTGCGCCAGCACGGCATTCAGGTGATCGAGCAGGTATCGGTACTCGCCGCGCAGATAGACAAAGCCGCGCGTCGCGCCGACCGCATAGGAGGCCACGGTCATGCCTTCGAAGACCAGATCGGCATATTTGGCGAGCAGCACGCGGTCCTTGAAAGTCCCCGGCTCGCCCTCGTCGGCATTGCAGACGAGGATGCGCTGTAGCCCCGCCTTCAGCGGCGCGTTGCGGCAGGCCTCCCATTTCAGCGCCGTGGAGAACCCGGCGCCGCCGCGGCCGCGCAGGTTGGCGCGCTTGATTTCGTCCAACATCGAAATCGGGCCGCTCAGGCCGGTCGGCAGGCCTTCACGCCAGGAACGCATGTTGGACGCCATCTGGCCGTCGCTCGGCGCCCGCGCCCGGGCAGCCCGCAAGGCGTCGCCCGGCTTGAGGTCGCTGCCGAGCAGGATGTCGGCGCGCCGGATGTTGTCCTCGATTTTGAAGTATTCAGCAGGCCACTCGCCGAGCGGCACCTTGCTGCGGATCAGTTCGGCGATCTCGTCGATGCGTGTCGCGGTCAACCCCGCCACGGCGTAATTATTGACCAGCAGCGCCGGTCCCTGATCGCACATGCCGGTACAGGAAGTCTTACCGACGCTGACCAGGCCATCCTCCGAAACCTTGCCGCGCTCGACCCACAAGCTGTTGCACAGGCGGTCCATCAGCGCCTTGTTGCCCAGCATGCGGTCGGTGATGTTGTCCGAGAACAGGACGCGGTATTTGCCGCGCGGCCGGGTGTAGAGGAATGAATAAAAGCCGGCGACCCCCTCGATCTTGGTACGCGGCACGCCCAGCACCGACTGCAGGCGGTCGATGGCTTCCGGCGGAATCCAGTCGCAGGCTTCCTGTACTTCGCGCAGGATCTGCACCATGCAGGTCGGATCGCGCCGATAACGGATGATTACGCGATCGACAATTCCGGCGACCGCTTCAGCATGCAGTTCGTTCTCTGCCACGACAACCTCCTCATCCATACACGCACATCGGCAAGCCTAGCACCAACGCATGGCACAACGTTGCGTCAGGTCAACCGGCAAGGATATTCGCGTCCGGAAAGCCCTGCAGCAAAAGCCGGGTAACCGGACGGCAACGCCACCACGTACACGAGCCGCATTGTTTTGTTGCACTGCAACATACTATACTATGCGGAACTGAAGATGGAAGCCAAGGAGTGCGCCAATGAATGAGACGACCGAACAGCGTCATGTCGTCAACAAGACCTACGACGAAATCCATGTCGGCGATTTCGCGAGCCTTACACGCACGCTGATGCCCGAGGACGTCAAGCTTTTCGCGGTCCTGACCGGAGACTTCAACCCGACCGCCGCCGACGCGCGGTACTCGGAAAGCGGCATGTTCCGCGAGGTCATGGCGCATGGCATGTGGAGCGGTTCGCTGATTTCCACCGTGCTCGGCACCCAGTTTCCCGGGCCCGGGACGATCCTGATCGACGAGTGCCTGCATTTCGCGCGGCCGGTGACGATTGGCGACACGATTACCGTCACCCTGACGGCCAAGCAGAAATTCGATCACAACAAGCATGTGATTCTCGATTGCGTCGCCACCAATCAGGAAAACCTGCAGGTCCTGCGCGGCACCGCCGAGGTTCTCGCCCCGAGCGAGAAGGTCTCGCACATGCAGGAATTTCATCGTCCCGCGGTCAGCATCGACAACAAGCGCGAGCGCTTCCAGCAGATGCTGTCGCTGGTGCGCGGCATGGAACCGATTCCGACCGCGGTCGCCCACCCGTGCGACAAGGAGTCGCTCAAGGGGCCGGTGATCGCCTTCCATGAAGGGATCATCGAACCGATTCTGGTCGGTCCTGAATCCAGGATTCGCGGCGTCGCCGAGGAATTCGGCATCGACCTGCACGGCATCCGGATCGTCAACGCCAAGCACAGCCACGACGCGGCGGCGATCGCCGTCTCGCTGGTCCGTACCGGCGACGCCGAGGCGCTGATGAAGGGCAGCCTGCATACCGACGAGCTGATGGCCGAGGTGGTGTCGCGCGCCAACGGCCTGCGCACGGCGCGCCGCATCAGCCACGTCTTCCTGATGAACGTGCCGACCTACCATCGGCCCTTGCTGATCACCGACGCGGCGATCAACATCGCGCCGACGCTGGAAGACAAGGTCGACATCGTCCAGAACGCGATCGACCTGGCGCACATCATCGGCATTCCCGAGCCCAAGGTCGCGATCCTCTCGGCGGTCGAAACGGTCAACCCGAAGATCCAGTCCACGCTGGACGCCGCGGCGCTGTGCAAGATGGCCGATCGCGGCCAGATCAAGGGCGGCATCCTCGACGGCCCGCTCGCCTTCGACAATGCGGTGTCGATCGTCGCCGCCAAGACCAAGGGCATCAAGTCGGCAGTCGCCGGCCATGCCGAAATCCTCGTCGTTCCCGATCTCGAATCCGGTAACATGGTCGCCAAGCAACTCGAATATCTCGCCAACGCGCTGACCGCCGGTATTGTCCTTGGCACGCGCGTGCCGATCGTCCTGACCAGCCGCGCCGACACGGCAGAGACTCGCGTCGCGTCCTGCGTAATCGCCGCACTCGTCGCCCACGCCAACCGAGCCAAGGGAAAAACCTGAATGACACACGGCATCCTCACCATCAACGCCGGATCGTCCTCGATCAAGTTCGCGCTGTTCGAACTGAATGGCGGTTTGAGCGCCAGGGCAAGCGTTTCCGGCCAGATCGACGGCATCGGCGCCGA
>DATIUN010000139.1:0-2366 GCA_035466795.1 Azonexus sp.
AGCGCCTGCATTTTGCCGGCGAGGCGGTAGCACTGGAACTGATGCAAACTTGCGGCGGCGCCTTCCTGTCGGGGCGGCAGGCGGCGGAGCGGATCATCGCGCAGCGCTGAACGCCTTCCGCGCCGTGCCCGACGGGGCGCCAGTTGGCGCAGCGTGTGGTACGCGGCGAGTTCTCCTCATCCGGACCAGGCCTTCCGGCATTCAGCGGAAATCGGCTGAATTCTGGTTGGCGGTCAGGTCTGGCGATGAGCCAACTGGTCGGCAAATTCGTGATTGACGTCACGGTGCTGCGCCTCATCTGCACGGACAACGATGATGACGTCACGCAAGCACGCGTCGGCAGACAGATTCCAATAATCAATCGCCACCTTGGGCGCCGGGACATTGGCGTAGCTGCCGTCGTCGACCCCGGCCAGGTACTCGGTATAGCTGTAGACCGCCTCTTCCTCCAGATAACCGACAACACGATGCGCGGTCCTCGGCGAGATCATGTAAAGGAGAAAAAAGAAATTGTAGAAGACCCCTTGCACGATCAGAATCAGCAAGCGCTCGAGCCTTGAAGGCCGCGCAATCTGAATGAAGGTCATCAAGTGCATTCGCTCGTTTTCGGCTTCGTCAAGAAGTGTGCGGATCCACCCGTGATCGCTTTCCATTCGGCGCAGTGCCCGCAAATGCTGCAGGGAACCGCCGACCATGCCCGGTACGGCGGCAACCGTTTCGAGGACGACCGCACGATGACCATAACGCCGGGCAAAAAAGGTGTCCGCGAAGAAACGCAGGAACTTCACGAAGGCATAAGCCGCCCGATCGCGAAGATCCTGCGGCGCATGGTGTTGCCTGGGTGGAGGCGTAACAGACATGTCGATACTCCGGTAGGCGATTCGGCTCCAGCCATCATCCAGACGCACAACGAACGAGGCACGGGTGACGCTGGCGCCCAATTGTAAGGTAGTACAGCCGACATCGCCGCCGTCATCGAGCTCGGCGTCGAACTGTCCGGACCCGCTGATCGCCAGCCAGGCAATCAGCCCTCCGGGCGCCGCCCGCCGGCCACCTCAGGCGCTGCGCAGCTTGAGCATCCGCGTGACCCAGATTGCCGCAAAGGGAATGATCAGGCCGAGAGCGATGGTTATCATGAACAAGGCCCCCAACTGGCTGTAGTCGGCCGCCATTTTTGTGGCCTGGGTCACCGGGTCGCGGATTTCGCGGGTGACTTCGAAGATCTGGTTCAGGTACTTTGTGCCGAGTTGCGAGGCCGACAACGCGAGGTTGGTGAAGGAGGCCATCACCGCGAAGTAGGTGGCCTTGAGATTAGCCGGCGCGGAGTTGGCGATCCAGGCCAGCATCGGCACCATGGCGATCTGCCCGAGCGGCGACTCCAGCGCGGTGTCGATCAAGGCAATGAAACGGGCATCGACGATCCCGCCGGTATGTGCTGCGGTCCATTCGTGCAGGCCGTGGTACATGCCGAGCGTCGGCAGGCTCAGCAGCGTCCCGGTCAGGGTCAGGAAGCCGACGATGTAGGCGATCGAGCGTTCGCCCATGAAGCGACGGAAACCGAACAGGCCGAACAGGGTCAGCACGCTGGCGATCAGCGACAGCCTGGCGAGAAAGGACTGGTCGAAACCCAGTACGTCGATCATCCACCAGGTCGAGCCGGCACCGGGACCGGGCATGGCGCGGAAGATGAAGATGACGATTGCCGTGCCGAGCAGGGTGCGTCTGGAGTCCTCATCCAGCTCGCGCAGCAGCTTGGTCATCAGGAAGGTGATGACGGCAAACGAGCCCAGGAAGATGATCTCCTGCCCGAACTCGAGCTGCGAGACGCCCACGGAAACGCTGATGGCGACGAACACCAGACTGCCGCCAAGGATCCACCAGTCGGGCTTCACCGCATCCAGCGGTGGCTCCAGCATTGCACGCAGGCTGGTCTCGTCGAAACCGCGAGCCCGCAGCTGCGCCGTCTCGCGTCGCTTGATCAGGCTCGCCAGCAGGACACCGGCAACCGAGATCGCCGGGATGGCCAGCGCCATGCCATAGACCTGGGCGTAGATCGCTATCCGCTCCGCGTTCGACAAGCTTTCGACACCCTGGAACATCAGCACGTTCACCAGCGACACCAGCACGCCACCGCCGATGATGGCGACGCGACCCAAGGTCTGCAGCGTCGTGTTCATCAGTCGCCGGGCCTCCGGCGGCAGCATCTCGCCCTGGTCGTTCACCCGCGGCACAGCTTCCACTGTCATGGCGTCCGCGACCACGTCCTGCATGACGTAGCCGACCGGCGAGAGCATGGCAGAGAGAACGAACCAGGCCTCCAGCGACATCAGTTCGCCCATGCGCCGCGGCTCGGCCACCAGGCCAAG
>DATIUN010000140.1:0-3971 GCA_035466795.1 Azonexus sp.
TCCGCCTCTTCGAACAGCCGGAAAAGACATTTTCGTGGTGGGACTACCGGATGCTGGGCTTCCAGAAAAATCTCGGTCTGCGCATCGACCATGTACTACTTTCATCGCCGCTGGCCAGGCGCTGCACGGCGGCCGGCATCGACCGCGCGCCGCGCAAGCGCGAACGCCCGTCGGACCACGCCCCGGTCTGGGCGACGCTGGCCTGAAATGATGACGGTTGCGACCACAGAAACAACGGCGGGCCTGACGGTCAACCCGGAAAAAATCCTCGATTTGTACCCGCCGCTGGCCAGCCTGCCCGGCGACCGGCTAGACTCGTTGCTACGGCCGCAGGCCGTCATGCAGGTGCCGGCCGGCACCATGATTTTCGCCGAATACCAGCCTTGCCAGGGTTTTCCGCTCCTGCTCGAAGGCAGCATCAAGGTCGTCAAGCAGACTGCCAGCGGACGCGAACTGATGCTTTACCGCGTCACACCCGGCGGCTCCTGCATCATCACCTCGAGTTGCCTGCTCGGACACAGCGACTATAACGCGCGCGGCATCGCCGAATCGCCGCTCAGCCTGCTGCTAATGCCGGCGCCTGTATTCGGGCAATTGATGCTCGACCACACGCCGTTTCGCGATTTCGTCTTTCACCTGTTCGCCGAACGCATCGGCGAACTGATGCAACTGGTCGAGGAGGTCGCCTTTGCCCGCCTCGACCAGCGCCTCGCCAAGTTGCTGGTGGCGCGCAACGACACGACCCTGAACATCACCCACCAGCAGTTGGCCGACGAACTCGGTAGCGTACGCGAAATCGTCAGCCGCCTGCTCAAGGGCTTCGCCGCGCAGGGGCTGGTTTCGCTCGGGCGCGAGCAATTGACCATCACCGACCGCGCCCGCCTGCAGGAAATTGCCGCTGTGTGACTCAGGTTACATACAGTCTCCGGATACGCAACTAGTATGAGCGCTCAACTACAACCTGACGGAGAATCGATCATGAAAAGCAATGTTGGCGGAATCGACAAAATCCTGCGCATCGTCGCGGGTCTCGCGCTAGTCGCCTGGGCGCTGATGGGTGGTCCGGTCTGGGCCTGGATCGGTGTCGTGCCATTGGCAACCGGCCTGATCGGCTGGTGTCCGGTCTACCCGCTGCTCGGCATGAGCACCTGCCCGACAAAGAAGTAATTCAGCCTGTCCGAACCCAAACCCCGCCGCGGCGGGGGTTTTTTATGTCACCAGCGGAGCCGGTGACGGCACCCCTTGCGGATACGTCAGAAAGTTGGCGATGCGGACGTAATCCGCGACCGCCAGATCCTCGGCCCGGCGGGTTGGGTCGATGCCGAGTTCGGCAAATCCGGCGTCGCTCAGGGTACCCTTAAGCGTATTGCGCAACATCTTCCGGCGTTGCGAGAAAGCAATCTGGACGACTTGCGACAGCTTGTCCTGGCTCCTGGCATTCAGTTCGGAAGCATCCTTGGGAATCAGGCGGACCACTGCCGACTGGACCTTGGGCGGCGGCTCGAAGCTTTCAGGTGGCACGTCGATCAGCCATTCGAGGTGGAAGCGGTATTGCAGCATGACCGAGATGCGACTGAAGTCGCTCTCACCGGGCACTGCGACCATGCGCTCGACGACTTCCTTTTGCAGCATGAAGTGCATGTCGCGGACGATGCCGACGTATTCGGCCAGATGGAAGAGCAGCGGCGTCGAAATGTTGTAAGGCAGGTTGCCGACCAGGCGTAGTCCTTTTCCGATGCTGGCGAAATCGAAGGCCAGCGCGTCGCCTTCGTGGATCGTCATGCGCACCGGCGGGTACTGCTTTTTCAGGCGGGCGATCAGGTCGCGGTCGATCTCGATGACATGCAGATGATCGAGGCGTGCCAGCAGCGGCTCGGTAATCGCCCCCAGGCCGGGGCCGATTTCGACGACCGTGTCGCCACGCTGCGGATCGATGGCCGAAACGATGGCGTTGATGATGCCGCTATCGACGAGAAAATTCTGCCCAAAACGGCGACGTGGAATATGTTTCACGATGGTCGCCGTTTCAGAGAAGGCTAACCTGCCATTGGCAGGTTACGCCGGAACTAAAGCGCTTGCGGGCGACGTTGCCCTTCATGCGGCGTGAACTTTTCTGGCCGCCATGCGCGCCGCTTCCGCCATTGCCTCGAACAGACTGCCCGGATCGGCGCGGCCGCTACCGGCCAGCGCCAGCGCCGTCCCATGATCGACCGAGGTGCGAATCATCGGCAGCCCCAGCGTGACGTTGATGCCGTGCCCGAAGGTCGCGTACTTGAGCGCGGTCAGGCCCTGGTCGTGGTACATGGCCAGTACCGCGTCGCCCTGCGCCAGCATCGGCGGCGTGAACATGGTGTCGGCCGGATGCGGACCGGAAAGCTGCATGCCTTCGGCGCGCAACTTTTCCAGCACCGGGGAGATGACCTCGATTTCCTCCATGCCCAGATAGCCTCCCTCGCCGGCATGCGGGTTGAGGCCGGCAACCAGGATGCGCGGTTCGGCCAACCCGTATTTTTCGCGCAGATCGGCGTGCAGGATGCGCAGCGTCCGCGTCAGCATATCCCGCGTAATCGCCGCCGGCACGTCCTTCAGGGGCAGATGCGTAGTCGCCAGCGCAACGCGCAGCGGGCCGCGCTCGGTACTGCCGGCCAGCATCATGACGACGAGCGGCGTGCCGGTCTTCTCGGCAAGGTATTCGGTATGGCCGGTGAAATGGACGCCGGCTTCGTTGATCACTCCTTTGTGCACCGGCGCCGTAACCATCGCCGCGAACTCGCCGGATCGGCAGCCAGCCAGCGCGCGGTCGAGCAGCGCCAGAACATAGGGGCTGTTGGCCGGATTCAGTTCACCCGCCTTCGCAGCCGCAGTGAGTGGCATGTGCAATACATCCAACTTGCCGCGGTCGACCGGGTTATCCGGCCGAAAATCACGGAAGGCGACATTCAGGCCGATAAGCTGCGCACGCTCGGCAAGCAGGTCGCGGTCGCCAAGGATGACCGGCTGCGCCGGCCCATCGTAAGCGGCCAGGCGCAGGCAGAGTTCCGGCCCGATGCCGGCCGGCTCGCCACTGGTAACGGCGATGCGGGGCGGCATCATTTTTCGTCGAGACGGTTCTCGACGTAGGCGCGGTCGCGTATCTGGCGCAACCAGTCCTGATAGGCTTCTTCGAGCTTGCGTTCGCGCAGGGCCTGGCGGGCAACCGCGCGCTTGCGATCTTCCGAAACGTCACGTGAGCGACGTTCGACCACCTGGATCAGGTGCATGCCGAACGGCGTCTGGACCACCGGGCTGATTTCGTTGTCCTTCAGCGCATCCATCGCGCGCTCGAATTCGGGCACCGTATCGCCCGGGCTGACCCAGCCCAGATCGCCGCCCTTTCCGGCCGACCCATCCTGCGAATATAGGCGTGCCAGCTCCGCAAAATCGCCGCCATTTACCAAGCGTTCGCGCAGGTTTTCCATCTTGCGCCGCGCTTCGGTTTCGGAGACCACCTCATTGACGCGGATCAGGATATGCCGGGCATGCGTCTGCTGCACCGAGACCGGGCCGCCACCGCCCCGTTTGGCAACAAGTTTCAGGATGTGGAAGCCGGCCGAAGAACGCAGCAGATCGCTGACGTCACCCGGCCGCATGCGCGCAGCAGTTTCCGCATACAGTTGCGGCAGGCGGTCCATCGGGCGCCAGCCAAGATCGCCACCCTGCAATGCATCCGGCGCATCCGAGAAGCTTGCTGCCAGTTCGGCGAAGCTCGTCCCTTCGCGCGCCCGCTGGAGCGCTTGCTCACCACGCAGACGCAGTTTCTGCAAGGCTTCCGGACTTGCCGATTCCGGCGCCCGCAACAGGATGTGTGCCAGTTGATATTCCTCGCCACTGCCGGTACTTGCCTGATTGGCCAGGTACATGTCGATCTCGCCGTCCGAGATGATGATCTTGCTATCCACCTCACGCTCGCGCAAGCGGACCATCGTCAGTTC
>DATIUN010000141.1:0-1562 GCA_035466795.1 Azonexus sp.
CACCGTCGGCAAACTGGGTAAATTCCTCAAGGAAAACCACAAGAAGAAGGTGCTGGTGGTTTCCTGCGACGTCTATCGTCCTGCCGCAATCGAGCAGTTGAAGTCGGTTGCCGGCCAGGCCGGGGTCGATTTCTTCCCGTCTACTTCCGGCGAGAAACCGGAGGCGATCGCCCTGGCGGCGGTCGACTGGGCCAGGCGGCACTACCACGACGTGCTGCTGGTCGATACCGCCGGACGTCTTGCGGTCGACGAAGAAATGATGGCCGAAATTAAGCGCCTGCATGCGGCACTCAATCCGATCGAAACGCTGTTTGTCGTCGATGCCATGCTCGGCCAGGATGCTGTCAATACGGCCAAGGCCTTCAGTGAAGCCTTGCCGCTGACCGGCGTCGTGCTGACGAAGCTTGATGGTGACGCTCGGGGCGGTGCGGCATTGTCGGTGCGCCACATCACCGGCAAGCCGATCAAGTTTTCCGGGGTCGGCGAAAAACTGACGGGGCTGGAAGCTTTCCATCCGGAGCGGATGGCGTCGCGAATTCTCGGCATGGGTGACGTATTGTCGCTGATCGAAGAGGCCAAGAAGGGGCTGGACGAGGAAAAGGCAGTCGCTTTCGCCAAGAAGCTGAAATCAGGCAAAGGCTTCGACCTCAACGACTTCAAGGAACAGATTGCCCAGATGCGCAATATGGGCGGGCTGTCGGCGCTGATGGACAAGATGCCGGCACAGATTGCCCAGGCCGCCGGTCAGTTGCCGGCGGGCGCGGAAAACAAGATGGTCGGCCGGGTCGAGGGCATCATCAATTCAATGACCCCGGCCGAGCGCGCCAAACCGGAAATCATCAAGGCCAGCCGCAAGCGCCGCATCGCGACGGGCGCCGGCGTGCAGGTGCAGGAAGTCAACCGCTTGCTCAATCAGTTCGAGCAGTCGCAGAAGATGATGAAAATGATGTCCAAGGGGGGCATGGGCAAGCTCATGCGCGGCATGAAGGGCATGATGCCCGGTATGGGGCGTTGATCAGTTGCTGGCCTGGGCAAGTTTGGCCGGCTTCTGATAACTCCACTGGTTCTGCCAGGCGGCGCGCACCATGTTCGGATACTCAGGTTTGCCGAGGCTCCCGTTGTAGCGGCCAAGGGCACGGTAGATATCGCCCTTTTCGATGTCGAGATAATGACGAAGGATGGTACAGCCGTAGCGCAGGTTGGTGCGCAGGTCGAACAGCTTGTCGTCCGGTCGACCGATCAATTTGACCCAGAATGGCATGACCTGCATGTAGCCGCGGGCGCCAGCCGACGACACGGCGTACTTCCGGAAGCCGGATTCGACCTGCATCAGGCCGAGCACCAGTTGCGGGTCCAGCCCGGCACGCGTCGCTTCGTAGTGGACACTGCGCAACAAATCCAGCCGGTATTCCCGGCTGGGAATCCGCTTTTCCAGTCGTGGTGACATTTCCGCCAGCCATTCGACCGCATCCATTGGATTGCTGAACGAGGAAGAGGGGGGGCGCGCGTCGGAAACAGCCTTGTGCAGAGCCGCCTGCACGCTCGCCGAGAGCGGCTCGTAA
>DATIUN010000142.1:0-5986 GCA_035466795.1 Azonexus sp.
CTGCCCAGCTTGGCGCCGGTAATCAGGTCGATCGCAATGTGATTTTCGAGAACGACGATATTCGGATTGTTGCGCACCTTGTCCGTCAGCGTCGCCTGGACTGCCGAGCCGGTCGCATCCGCCACGTGTATCACCCGCCGGGCGCTGTGCCCGCCCTCGCGTGTCAGGTGATAGCCGGCTTCGTCCTTGGTGAAGGGGACGCCCTGATCAATCAGCCATTCGATTGCGCGGCGCCCGTTTTCGACGACGAAGCGTGTTGCCTTCTCGTCATTGAGCCAGGCGCCGGCGACCAGTGTGTCCCTGATATGCGCCTCGATCGAGTCGCGGTTGTCAAGGACTGCCGCGATGCCGCCCTGGGCCCAGCCTGACGCCGAATCCTCAAGCGTGCGTTTGCTGACCAGGGCAACCCGGCAGTGGCTCGCCAGACGCAAGGCTGCCGACTGGCCGGCCAGCCCGCTACCGATTATAAGGACGTCAAAAGTCTGCAACTTGGTTCCCGATCAGGATTCTGGCGTTGAATATAGCATGCACCTGATGATCACATGCGTTACAGACGGTCACAAATAATGGAAACTACGTATCCATGCCGGCAAATCGGCTAGGCTATACTTCGCTATAAACGAAACCAACGAATGCCCCGCAGGGAGAATCAAAACATATGAGCGAGCGCGAAATCGACCAGGCGCTGGTCGAACGGGCGCAAGGTGGAGACAAGCACGCCTTCGACCAGTTGGTGAGCAAATACCAGCGCAAGCTGGGTCGCCTGCTGTCGCGCTTCATCCGCGATCCGGCCGAAGTGGAAGATGTCTCTCAGGAGGCCTTCATCAAGGCCTACCGCGCGTTGCCTTCATTCCGTGGCGACAGCGCGTTCTATACCTGGCTCTACCGGATCGGTATCAACACGGCCAAGAACTATCTTGTGGCACAGGGGCGTCGCGCACCTACATCGACCGAATTCGACAGCGAGGAAGCCGAGACCTTCGAGTCGGCTGACCAGTTGCGCGACATCAATACCCCCGAGAGTCTGCTGTTGTCCAAGCAGATCGGCGAAACAGTGAATGGTGCCATCGACGCCTTGCCCGACGAGTTGCGCACGGCGATCGTTTTGCGCGAAATCGAGGGACTTTCCTACGACGAGATTGCCGGCATGATGGATTGTCCGATCGGCACGGTACGTTCGCGCATCTTTCGGGCACGCGAGGCGGTCGCTCAGAAATTGCGCCCGCTACTGGATGTCGCGCCCGACCGCCGGTGGTAGGCCATGACTGGTGAACAAACCACTGTCCGCGCCATCGTTCGTGAACTTGATACCGATGGCGCCCTGGTCGAAGTCGAGCAGGGCGGGTGTGGACGTTGTCACGAAAAGGGCGGGTGTGGCGGCCAGAGCCTGACCCAAATGTTTTGCAGCGAACCAAAGAGGTATCGCGTGGTCAATGATATCGGTGCCGGCGTAGGGGATCGTGTCGTGGTCGCCATAGCGGCTGGCAGCGTGCGAAAAAGCGCGAATTTGGGGTATGTTTTGCCGTTGACCGCAACCATCGCGGGTGCCTTGCTCGGCATGCAACTTGGAGAAGATCAGGGCGCCATGCTCGGCGCGGTTGCCGGCCTGTTGCTCTCCTTCATCTACGTTGGCCGCCGGACATCGACCGGCACTGGTATTTCCGCAACTCGCCCCCATATCATTTCCCGTTCGTCTTAAGCAATTCAGGAGGTACATGCCGATGAAACGTTTCTTGGCTCTTTTGTCATTCCTGTTGATTTCTTCCGTCGCGGTCGCGCAGACGCGCGGGCTGCCGGATTTCACCGAACTGGCCGAAAGGCAGGGTCCGGCGGTCGTCAATATCAGTACCACGCAGGTGACGCGCGGCAGTCAGGCGACGCCTTTTCCGTTCGACGAAAACGATCCGGCCTTCGAATTTTTCAAGCGCTTCATGCCGCGCAACCATGGTGGCACCACGCCGCGCGAGTTCGAGAACAAGTCGCTGGGATCCGGCTTTATCATCAGCGGTGACGGTTACATTCTGACCAATGCCCATGTGGTCGATGGTGCCGACGAAGTGACGGTGCGCCTGACCGACAAGCGGGAATTCAAGGCGAAAACGATAGGCGCTGACAAGCGGACCGACGTCGCGCTGCTCAAGATCGAGGCCAGCGGCCTGCCCGTCGTCAAGTTGGGCGAACCGGCACAGTTGAAAGTCGGGGAATGGGTCGTCGCCATCGGCTCGCCCTTCGGCTTCGACAATTCGGTCACTGCGGGGATCGTTTCGGCCAAGGGGCGTTCGTTGCCGCAAGAGAATTACGTTCCCTTCATCCAGACCGATGTCGCGATCAACCCGGGCAACTCGGGCGGGCCGCTGTTCAACATGCGCGGCGAGGTCGTCGGCATCAACTCGCAGATCTACAGCCGTAGTGGCGGTTACATGGGTGTTTCGTTTGCCATCCCGATCGATGTCGCGATGGATATCCAGAACCAGTTGCGCGCTTCCGGCAAGGTAAGTCGCGGGCGGCTTGGCGTGGTGATTCAGGAAGTCAGCAAGGAACTGGCAGATTCGCTGGCGCTGGGCAAGCCGATGGGCGCTGTGGTGAACGCGGTCGAAAAAGGCGGGCCCGCCGACAAGGCCGGGCTGGAACCGGGTGACGTCATCCTCAAGTTCGATGGCAAGCCGATCAATGCATCCGCCGATCTCCCGCGCATGGTAGCTGCAACCAGGCCCGGAACACGATCGACGGTCCAGGTCTGGCGCAAGGGTGCGACGCGCGACATTGCCGTGACAGTCGGCGAGATGACCGACGAGAAGGCTGCATCCAGTCGCCCGGCGCGCGGCGGCAAGCCACCGGAACAGCAAGCCAATCGCCTCGGGCTGGTATTGAACGAACTGACCGCCGACCAGAAGCGGGACCTCAAGATGTCCTCCGGCCTGCTGGTCGAGGATGTTCGCGGGACGACGTCGCGCGCCGACCTGCGCGCGGGCGACATCATTGTCGCACTGATCAGCAAGGGCGCAACGACGGAGGTCAAGACGGTCGATCAGTTCAACAAGTTGCTTGCGCAGTTCGAGAAGGGCAGCAATGTCACGCTGTTGATCCGGCGCGGCGAAATGCAGACTTTCGTCACCATCAAGGGGCTCAATGGCGGTTGAGCTGACCCTGCTCAGCCGGGACTGCTGCCACCTCTGTCATGACATGGCGGCGGCGCTGGAGCCATTGGCGGCAGAGTTCGGCATTACCGTGAAGGTGGTCGATGTCGATTCGGATCCGCTTCTCGAAGCGGCGTATGACAAATTGGTGCCGGTTCTGCTGCATGGCCGAAACGAACTCTGCCATTACTTCCTGGACGAGCCTAAAACCCGTGAATATTTAGCCGGAATCCGTTAGAATTCAGGGTCTTCTAAACAGGGAAGGGCGCCGGACAAGCGCCCTTTTTTACTAGCCGCATGGATCACATCCGCAATTTTTCCATCATCGCTCACATCGACCACGGCAAATCGACGCTGGCCGACCGCATCATCCACCTCTGCGGAGGGCTTTCGGATCGCGAGATGGAAGCTCAGGTGCTGGATTCGATGGACATCGAGCGCGAGCGCGGCATCACCATCAAGGCCCAGACGGCCTCGCTGCAGTACAAGGCGCGTGATGGCAAAATTTACAACCTCAACCTGATCGATACACCGGGACACGTCGACTTTTCGTACGAAGTGTCGCGTTCCCTCTCGGCCTGCGAAGGCGCGCTGCTGGTAGTCGATGCGTCGCAGGGTGTCGAGGCGCAGACGGTGGCCAACTGCTACACGGCGCTCGACCTGGATGTCGAAGTCGTACCGGTCCTGAACAAGATCGACCTGCCGTCGGCCGACCCCGATAACGCCCGTCAGGAAATCGAGGACGTGATCGGGATCGATGCGACCGAGGCGGTTCTCGCTTCAGCCAAGACCGGCTTGGGTGTCGACGACATTCTCGAAGCGGTGGTCGCCCGCATCCCGCCGCCCAAGGGTGACCCGGAAGCACCGCTCAAGGCGCTGATCATCGACTCCTGGTTCGACAACTACGTCGGCGTCGTCATGCTGGTGCGCGTCGTCGATGGCGTGATGCGACCGAAGGACAAGCTGTTCTTCATGGCCAGCGGCGCTCTGCAACTGTGCGAGCAAGTCGGCGTCTTCTCGCCGAAATCGGTTCAGCGCGAGGCGCTGCGCGCCGGTGAGGTCGGCTTCGTCATCGCCGGCATCAAGGAGTTGAAGGCAGCCAAGGTCGGCGACACGATCACCACGGTTGATCGCAAGGCCGCTGCGCCACTGCCCGGCTTCAAGGAGATCAAGCCGCAGGTGTTTGCCGGGCTCTATCCGATCGAATCCAATCAGTATGACTCACTGCGCGAATCGCTCGAAAAGCTGAAACTCAACGATTCCTCGCTGCAGTATGAGCCGGAAGTGTCGCAGGCGCTCGGTTTCGGTTTCCGCTGCGGCTTCCTTGGCCTGCTGCACATGGAAATCGTGCAGGAGCGCCTGGAGCGCGAATTCGATCAGGATCTGATCACCACGGCGCCGACCGTGGTTTACGAGGTGGTGATGCGCGACGGTTCGGTCATCCAGATCGAGAATCCGGCCAAGTTGCCGGACCTCGGCAAGATCGAGGAAATTCGCGAGCCGATCATCACCGCGACGATTTTCGTGCCACAGGATTACCTTGGCAACGTCATTACCCTGTGCAACCAGAAGCGCGGCAACCAGGTCGACATGCATTACCATGGCCGCCAGGTAAAGCTGGTCTATGAAATGCCGATGGCCGAAGTGGTCATGGATTTCTTCGACAAGCTTAAGTCGTGTTCGAAGGGCTATGCCTCGCTCGACTACGACTTCAAGGAATATCGCGCCGCCGATGTGGTCAAGCTAGACATTCTGATCAACAGCGAGAAGGTCGATGCGCTGTCACTGATCGTTCATCGCGCCAACTCGCAATATCGCGGCCGCGAACTGGCCTCCAAAATGCGCGAACTGATTCCGCGCCAGATGTACGACGTGGCGATCCAGGCGGCCATCGGCTCGCACATCATCGCCCGCGAAAACGTCAAGGCGATGCGCAAGGATGTCCTCGCCAAGTGCTATGGCGGCGACATCACGCGCAAGAAGAAGCTGCTGGAAAAGCAGAAGGCCGGCAAGAAGCGGATGAAGCAGGTCGGTAGCGTGGAGATTCCACAGGAAGCCTTCCTCGCCGTCCTGCGCGTCGATAACTGAGAATTCCGATAATGAATTTTGCCCTGATTCTTCTGGTGCTGACGGTCGTGACCGGCGTGCTTTACGCGGTCGACGTGCTGAAATTCCGCAAATTGCGCGAGCAGAAGTACGCATCCTTCTATGGCTTGACCGGCAAGCCTTTCCAGTTAAGCGCCGATCCGAAATTCTACTTCCCCAGCGAGCAGCATCGGCGTGCCACTGCATATCTTGAATACGGCATGCAGCAAAATGAAGGTTTCGTGGTCATTACGGGCGAATTCGGCGTTGGCAAGACGACGATCGTACGCCGGATGCTAGACAATCTGGATCCGGACAAGGTTATCGCAGCGCATCTGGTCAGTACCCGTAATGAGGCCGACAACACTTTGCGCCTGGTCTCTGCTGCTTTCGGCATCCGTACCAAGAGCACCGAGAAATCAGATGTCTTGCTGTCCCTCGAAGCCTTCCTGATCGGCATGACCAGCAAGGGGAAGCGCTGCCTGCTGATCGTCGATGAAGCGCAGAATCTGTCTTCCAGAGCCATAGAAGAATTGCGCACGCTTTCCAACGCTCAGTTCGGCAATCAGGCCTTGCTGCGGATCTTTCTCGTCGGCCAACCCGAGTTCAGAGACATCCTGCAAAGTCCGAAAATGATGCAGTTCAGGCAGCGGGTGATCGCCTCTCACCACATCGACCCGATGGACGAAGAGGAGACGCGCGATTATGTCGAGCACCGTCTCAAATGCGCCGGTGCAAATGGCAGCCCTACCTTCACTCCGGAT
>DATIUN010000143.1:0-5378 GCA_035466795.1 Azonexus sp.
GGTCATCGCCGGCTGCTTGGTGGCGACCGTCATGCCGAGCAGGAAGATGGCGACGAAGCCGAGGCCATAGACCAGGCTGAACAGGAAGGCCTCGACCAGGAGCGGCGCCTGTAGACCGGCGGCGAAAATCTTGAGCAGCGCCATGCCGCCGATCAGCACCCCGGCACCGGCTGCCGAACGCCACATGCGGCCATAGTCGCCACGTGTTTCGCAAATGTAGTGCTCACCCGAGCGCGCGGCGTTCTCTGTCACCCGCACGGCCAGCAGGCGCGACAGTTGCGACATGTAATGACCGAGGCTGTTGCGACGGTTCTCGGCGAGAAAAGCGGCGCGGAGAAAATCCGCCCAGGCCGCGATGGCGCGGCCGCGCGTGCTTAACGCGTGCGAGGCGGTCAGGATGGTGACCAGTTCGCGCAGGCGCTCGAGACTCTGCTCGCTGCGCGTCAGCAGATAGCTGAGATGAAGGCTGGTGCCGACCGTCAGCGCCCGCTTGCGGATGCGCTGCAGCGTGTCGACGCACTGGTCGGCGATGACCAGCAACTGGCTACCGTCGTCGGCGGCGATCGCCGGATCGTCGAGCGCGCCGCGGAAGGTATTGACGAAATCCAGGGCCTCGGCCGACAGCGCCACGAAACGCGGCAGGTCATCGTCGAGGCTGGGCGAGGCGCGCATCAGTTCACCCTCGACCCCGAGGCCGCTGACGCGATGCGCCAGCAGCAGCACCGAGTCGAGAATCTGCTCCTGGATGCCGCGCCAGTCGACATTGTGCAATTCCTCCTCGGGTGCCAGCAGCGCCCACAGCCGCTGCGAAAACTCGGGGGAAATCCGCTCCTGCCAGCGCCAGTCGTCGGCGCGGTCGAAAACGACATGCATGCAGTCCTTCAGCCGGCGTTCGTCGGGCGCCTCCGGCAACAGCCGGTCCCACAGGATGCGCCACCATTCGGAGAAAAATCCGGTACCCGGCAGGATGCCACTGTCGGTAAAGAAGGTGATGAGACGAAGGCTTGCGATGAAATGCACGATGCGCGCGCGAAAGATCGAGCGCAATTCGGCATCTGCCTCAAGGCGGGCCAGAACCAGCTCGTAGCGTTCCGCCGTGCCGCCGTCGCGCCGGTTCCGCGGACGAACTTCAGCAACCAGCCGGCGCACCAGTTCAAGGGTCTCGGCGGCGGGGTCGCGAAAGGCTTCGAGCACCGCCAGCAGGCGCGCCTCGGGGGGTTGACTGCGGCTGAACAGCCCGCGGGAAAGCCGTCTGAAAACCGACATCCGGGACGGGGTCAGCTTTTAGTCGGCTTGGCGGCCGGCGCCTTGGCGCGCGCAGCCGGCCGCGGCCTGGCGACGGCCTTCGGCTTGGCCGCACTGCTTGCAGCGGGCGCGGCGGGGACGAGGGTGGCCCTTTTGGGGGCCGTGGCACGCCTCACCGGCGCTTTCTTCGACGCCGGCGGCGGCAGGGTCTTGTGCCCCAGAGCCTTGCGGATTTTCTCCAACATCGCCTTCTGGGCCGCCGTCGGCCTGGTGGCAAGAATCCGCTCGTCCTGCATCAGCTTGTCGAGCAGGGTTTGCAGGCGCACGGCATCGGCCGGCACGGCCAGCAAATTCGGCAAGGTAGCGAGCGCCACTTCCAGCGACTCACCGACAATGATTTCCTGTGTGCCGCGAATGCGGCGCTGCTCGTCCGGCGTCGTTTCCGGCAGCAGGTCCGCATATTCCCTGATCAGTTCGGCTTTCAACTGGAGGCGCGAGAGCGGCAAGGGCTTGCCCTTGTCCTGCAGCAGGAAAGCGACACGCGCCAGGGCGGCCGGATAGCCGCCCTCGTCGACCTGCGCCAACGCCATGCGCACGACGTCATCCCGGCGCCCCCCGGCAGCCAGTTCGCGGGCGACGGACGGGCTGCGCTCAGCCATCAGGTTGGCAAACATATGCCCGTAGAGCTGGAAGAACGCCGCTTCGCTGATCGCGTCCTGCACCGAACGGTAATAGGTCAGGGTGGCCGACAGGATGCCGGAGCCGGCATTTTCCAGCTGGCGCAGCGGGTTTTCCGGCCCCACCGCCTTGCGGTGGCTCTTGACGAATGCCGCTGCCGGCGCCAGCCAGCCGAGCCACGGGTTGAGATCCGAGATCGCCCAGCGCTGCATGCGCAGCGGGTGGAAGACCTGACCGAGCTTGGCCGCCATCGGGCTGGACATCTGCTGCACCAGCGGCTGGGCGAACATCTCGTAGGCCTTCTGGTTGAATTCGGAAACCTCCGCGACCGCCTCGAAGGCCTTCTCGTCCCTGCGCTCGAAACGGTTGAGCCGTTTGGCAACCTCTTCGAGCGAACGCTCGACGAACTCGACTTCGTAGCTGACCACGCCGTCCTTGCTCTGGTGCTCGGTGATGTTCATGCCGTAGAGGCCGGGCGTCAGCGCCTCGATGGACTTGAGGACGGAAACGATCTGCGCGTGTTCCTTGCGCGCCACGGCGCCAGAGACGAAGATGCCGAGGTGGCCGACGTCCTTGTGCAGGAGGCCGACGATGACCTGGCCGTTGGCCTTGATTTCCTCGGTTGACCCGTAAGTGTCGGCAACCCAGTTGAAGGCCTGCTCGGGCGGCGTGATGTCGTCGCCCATCGAGGCGAAGAGGACGATCGGCGAGCGGATCGACTTGAGATCGAAAAGCTTGCCCTGCTTCGATTTCACCTCGCTCCACAGCTTGTTGCCGACGAAGAGGTTCTGGGTGATCCACTCGATCTCCTCGCGGTTGAGCAGGTACATGCCGCCCCACCAGCGCTCGAACTCGAGGAAGCGCGGCGGCTCGGTGTCGACGTTCTTGAAGACGTGGTAGTACTTGTCGAAAAAGGTGTTGGCCGGGTGCAGGCTCTCGAAATTCTGGATTAGCCAGGCGCCGTCGAAGATGCCATTGTTGAGGTCGGCGACCATCGATGACAGCCAGGTGCCGCCGAGCAGGCCACCCGAATAACGCATCGGGTTGTCGCCCGCGCCCTCTTCCCAGGCGCCGCCCCAGTAGGACATCGGCGCGCCGTTGATGACGATCGGCCCGGTATCGTCGGGGTCGGAAGCGGCGAGCATCATCGCCGCCCAGCCCCCCTGGCAGTTGCCGATGATGACCGGCTTGGGGCTGTCTGGGTGCAGTTCGCGCACCTTTTTGACAAAAACGGATTCCGTTTCGCAGACATCGAGCAGGGTCTGGCCCGGTTCGGGATCCGGGAAGAAGGACACGAAATAAACCGGATGCCCTTCGCGCAGCGCCACACCCACCTGGGAATCATCCTTGAAGCCGCCGATCCCCGGACCATGGCCGGCACGCGGATCAATGACGACATAGGGCCGGCGCTTCGGGTCGACGGAGACGCCCTTCGGCGGCACGATGCGCAGCAGGGCGTAATTGACGGGCCGCGCGAACTTGCGTGCGTCGAGCACGGTTTCGTACGCGAAATGCAGCAAAGGCGGCAGGCCCTTCTTCTGGTGCTCGCGGAAGTTGTTGCCGCGCTGGCGCATGGTGTCCCAGAACAAAATTGCCCGCTGCGCGAAGTCGACCGCGTAATCGTTCCAGGTCGTTCCCGACTGCAGCAGCGCGGGCAGGGTGGCCGCGCTCTGCGCCTGCGCCTCACGCAGGGCATGCGAGAACTCGTCCTGGGCATGCTTCAGGCGCTTTTGCAGGAGCGCGGCGACGTTCTTGTCGATCTGAACGTTGCGGGACAGCTTTTCGATGGGCGATTTCATTGCATTTCTCCTGACCGGCGGCTGCAGGTGCAGCTGAATTGGACATGTTAAAGCACTCTCCGTTGACGGCATAGCGTCGGACATCGGGCTGGCATTTGCCCGCCCGTGCGGCAATGTCTATGATGGGCCGGAGACAATGCACATGGAGACCATCAATGGAACAGAAACACGCCAAGTACCGACTGCTGCTTGCCCGCTGCAAGGCATTGCCCCCGGCACCGACTGCCGTCGCCCATCCGTGTGACGAAAGCGCGCTGCGCGGCGCCGTCGAAGCCGCCGAAATGGGCATCATCCAGCCGCTGCTGGTCGGCCCGCGCGGCAAGATCGAGGAAGTGGCCAAAGCAGCCGGCCTGAACATCGCCCCTTACGAGATCATCGACGTCGAGCACAGCCACGCCGCCGCCGACATGGCCGTGCAACTGGCACGCGAAGGCCGCGCCGAGCTGCTGATGAAGGGCAGCCTGCATACCGACGAGCTGATGGCCGCCGTGGTGCGCAGCGGCACCGGCCTGCGCACGGCGCGGCGCATCAGCCACTGCTTCATCATGGATGTGCCGAGCCTGGACCGCGCGATCATCATCACCGACGCCGCCATCAACATCTTCCCGACCATGGAAGACAAGATGCACATCATCCAGAATGCCATCGACCTCGCCCATTCTCTGGGCGTCGAGAAACCCAGGGTGGCGATCCTCTCGGCCATGGAAACGATCAATCCGAAGCTGCAGTCGACCATCGAGGCTGGTGCTCTGTGCAAGATGGCGGATCGTGGGCAGATCACCGGTGGCATCCTCGATGGTCCGCTGGCGCTCGACAACGCCATCGATCTCGATGCCGCCAGGATCAAGAAGATCGAGTCGCCGGTCGCCGGTCGCGCCGACATACTGGTCGTGCCCGATCTCGAAGCCGGCAACATGCTGGCCAAGAGCCTCAGCTTCATGGCCGACGCCGACGCCGCCGGTATCGTGCTCGGAGCCCGCGTGCCGATTATCCTGACCAGCCGCGCCGATTCGGTGCTGACCCGCCTTGCCTCGTGCGCCGTCGCCGCGCTGGTCGCCGCCGACCGCCGCAGGCAGGCGGGCAAGGCCGTCGCCGGCTGATTTGTCGCAGCCCTCAATGGAAAAGGGCCGGTCTGTCACCGGCCCTGGATGCCCTTGCGCAATACGTCCGGCTAGAACACGGGCGGCACGACCTTGTAGGGATAATCCGGCTCCTTGTACTTGCCCGGACTTTGCCGCTTGGGCAGCACGACCTTCGGCCGCTTGATCTCCTCGTATGGGATCTTGCTCAGCAGGTGGGTGATGATGTTCAGGCGTACCTTCTTCTTGTCGTTCGACTGCCCAACGAACCACGGCGCCCAGGGGGTATCGGTCTTCTCGAACATCTCGTCGCGCGCCCGCGAGTAGTCGTACCAGCGGCTGAAAGACTTGAGATCCATCGGCGACAGTTTCCAGATCTTGCGACCGTCGTGAATGCGCTGGGTCAGGCGGCGCGTCTGCTCTTCTTCGCTGACTTCGAGCCAGTACTTGATCAGGATGATCCCGGATTCAACCATCGCCTTCTCGACCAATGGCGCAAGCTCGAGAAAGCGCTTCGCCTGCGGCTCGGTACAGAAGCCCATGACACGCTCGACGCCGGCACGGTTGTACCAGCTGC
>DATIUN010000144.1:0-11246 GCA_035466795.1 Azonexus sp.
CCTTGCCCTGTCGCGGGCGGATGACGCTGACGCGATGGCCGAGTTCGCGCAGGCCGCCGACCAGCCGGCCGACCGTCATCGCCACGCCATTAACTTCGGGTGGGTAGGTTTCGGTGACGAAGGTGATATCGAGCGCCCTCATGCCGCCTCCAGCAGGACGCAGGCCCAGACCACGACGACTATCAGCAGCGAGACCAGTACCGCGGCACTGCCGATATCCTTGGCGCGCTGGGCGAGACAGTGGTTTTCCAGACTGACGCGGTCGACCACCGCCTCGATGGCCGAATTGAGCAACTCGACGACCAGCACCAGCAAGACGCTGGCGATCATCAGGCCGCGGCCCAGCCACGGTACCGGCAGCAGCAATGCCGCTGGAATCAACAGCAACGCCAACCAGACTTCTTGGCGAAAGGCGTCCTCGCAAAGATAGGCCGCCTTGAGGCCGGCCAGCGAATAATTGAAGGCATTCCAGACCCGGCGCAGGCCGGTCTTGCCCTTGAAGGGTGATTCATTGGCCGGATCGAGGCCCAGTTTGTGCGGTGTTGGTTCTTGCATCGCGGCTCCGTAATTGCGCTCACGGTAATCAGCCCGCACTACGCCGTGATGACAGTTGCTGTCACATCACAGCAAGAATTGCCGATGCTCACGCCTTGAAACGGCTTATCGACGCCACGGCTGTAACAATTCTGTAAAGAAAAAAGTCCGGGCACTATGCTAAAAGAAATCCTTCAGCCCCCAGGAAAGCGCCGGACATGATTTTCTTCGAACTCTTTTCGCACAACCCGACGATCATCCCGGTTTCCGCCGGCCACACCCTGTTCAGCGCCGGCGACGAAGGGCACCTGATGTTCGTCCTGAGCAAGGGCACGGCTGACGTCGTGGTCAATGGCCAGGTCGTCGAGTCCCTGCAGCATGGAAGCATCGTCGGCGAAATGGGGATCGTCTCGCCAGGGCCGCGTTCAGCGACCGTGGTCGCCACCAGCGACTGCGAGTTCGTCGCGGTGGACGAAAAGCGCTTCCAGTTTCTGGTACAGCAGACGCCTTTCTTTGCCACCCAGGTCATGCGCGTCATGGCCGAGCGCCTGCGCGCCGTCAATCAGCTGGTCGGTAGCACGGCCGGTCACTGATCCGGGCACGCCGGATCAGGCTGTCGCCCCCCAAGAGGACTTGCTTCGCGGCGCGGTCAACGGCTGTTCCGGGGCAATTTCCGGGGTCGCCATCCGGCGATATAGTTCCGCCAAGCGACCGGCCATGGCGACGTCAGACCACTCGCGGGCATACTGCGCCGCATCGTCGCCCAAGTGCTGCCAGGCCGATGGGTGATTCAGGACGTGCGCCAAGGTTTCACCGAAGACCTGCGGAATGGCCGGCGGCGAGATTGAACCACGCCCGGCCTCGAGAATGTCCGTCGTCCCCATTTCGGACAGGGCGACTACCGGCAAACCGGCAGCCATCGCTTCGAGCAGAACCAGTCCCTGCGTTTCGGTGCGCGAAGCAAAGGCAAAGACGTCGGCCGCCGCATAGCAGTCCGGCAGGGCGTCGCGGCGGTCAAGATAGCCGATGAAGCGAACCGCGTCGGCCAGCCCGAGCGGCCCGACCCGGGCCTGCAGATCGGCCTGTGCCGGCCCTTCGCCAGCCACTACCAGCAGCGCCTCCGGACACTGACGACGGGCATGCACCATGGCTTCGAGCAGGAAGCCGATATTTTTTTCGTGCGCGACCCGGCCGACGAACAGCACTACCGGCTGCTCCGGCGGAATGCCATGCCGGGCGCGGAACGCTGGCCCGTCGCCACGGGCGAACTGGGTCGTCGGAATGCCGGTCGGCAACACGTGCAACGGCGTGGTCACGCCATAGGATTCCAGACGCTCGCGCATTGCCGTCGATGGCACGACCACGGCATCCAGCGCATTGCACTGGCGCCGCGAGAAGGCCCGTGCCTGGCCGCGAAGCCAGCCGGCGGGAATCAGACGCGCGTAATGCTGCAGGTACTCCTCGAACAGCGTGTGATAGGTGGCGACCACCGGCAAGCCAAGCGAGCGCGCCGCCTTGAGGCCGGCGTAATGCGCGATGAAAGGGGTCTGGACATGGATCAGGTCACAGTCGCCAGCCACTTCCAGCACCGCACGATGCATCGCCGACCAGCCGGCCAGCCGGTCTTCAGGGTCACCCGGTACAGGCCTTCCGGCGACACGAATGACGCCGGCTTCTTCCGGCTCGTCACCATAGCGCGGAACGACCAGCCGGACCTCGACGCCAAGCCCGGCCAGCGTGCGACGAAAGGTTTCGATCGAGGTCGATACGCCATTGACCCGTGGAAAATAGACATCTGACACCATCAGGATGCGCATTTCAGGCCTCTGCTCCTTCGCTCAGCATCTGGCGCGCCGCGGCGGGTGCCGGGAGCGGCTCGGCTGGCGCAGGCGTTACCGCCGCTTGCACTGCCGGATGCGCGGCGGGCTGCCAGCCCCAGGCAACCAGTTCGAGACGCCCGTCGAAGTGCTCGACGACCGCCGTACACGAATCAACCCAGTCGCCACAATTGATATAGCTGAGGCCGTCGATCTCGCGCATCGTCGCCCAGTGGATGTGGCCGCAGATGACGCCGTCGAGTCCGCGCTCGCGGGCATGATGGACGGCCGATTCCTCGAAATCGAAAATGAAATTGAGCGCCGTCTTGACCTTGCG
Source organism: Azonexus sp. (assembly GCA_035466795.1). Classification (GTDB taxonomy): domain Bacteria; phylum Pseudomonadota; class Gammaproteobacteria; order Burkholderiales; family Rhodocyclaceae; genus Azonexus. The sequence continues at coordinate 2,689 of DATIUN010000144.1, forward strand.
CTTGGCGTAGCCGGCCAGCGACCAGTAGCCGGAGACGCCCAGCCGGCGCCGCACCCAGGACAGCCAGTGGTTGATGCGAACCAGCAGGTCGTAAGCATGGTCACCGAGTACCGCGACCCAGCGATGATGGCGCGTCACCTGATCGAACTGGTCACCATGGATCAACAGGAGACGGCGGCCATCGGCAGTCTCATGCACCAGTTCCTCAGCCACCTCGATGTCACCGAAGATGATGCCGCAGTAGTCACGCAGCGCCTCGTCGTGATTGCCCGGGATGAACACCACGCGCTCGCCCTGGCGCGCCCGGCGCAGCAGTTTCTGCACCACGGTATTCTGCGCCTTGCTCCAGTGGATGCTGCGGCTCATCGACCAGAAGTCGACGATGTCACCAATCAGATAGGTCTGTTCGGCGGAGTATTCGCGCAGGAAATCGATAAGACGATCCGCCTGGCACGCCCGTGTGCCGAGGTGGATGTCGGACAAAAAAACGGATCTGACCTTGGGCATGGCGCCACCATAGCCAGATTCCGTGAAACGCTCGTGACGCCGCGATGACAAATCCGTGACACGCTGCCGCTCACCTTGCTACGGTCTACGCCCGGATCCGGGCAAATTCCAGATCGCCACCTGCGGCCACGATAGCGACGCGACAAAGGCGTCAAGCGCAACAAGCCCATTGCCCCCTGCCGCGAGGGCGCTAACGCCGCAGATAAGACAGTTCTCGCGGCAGCAATACGTTGTTGCCGAAGGCATCCTCGCCGTAGCCATGTCTGGCCAAGGCGTCGACGTCGGCCAGCACGCGTTTGTCGCCGATGAAGGTGACGGTGAGATCGGTGCGGATGTCGATTTGTCCCGTGGCCTGCAAGCCGGCGATCTCGGCCACGGTGTTTTCGAGGACGCCGCCCTCGCGCTGGCCGATCTGCTCCGAAAGCTGGAGCGGCTGGCGGTAAACGACGATCTTCCCCTCGCCGGCAAGGCGATGAACGATCGCCAGCACGGCAGCTTCGATGGCCGCCGCGTCAAGGGGGCCGGACCGGTCGGGATGGACGCGGGCGATTTCCTCTGCCAGCCAGCGCCGCTTGCGGGCATTGATGGTCTCGTTGGCACGGAACAGATCAAGCGGGGAACCCGCGTCGAACAGCTTGCCGTCCATATCCATCCGCACCTCGCTGCCGTAATGCGCGACGATGCGCGCCACCAGGTTGGACGGGCGGACGTGAAAACCCCGGTAACAGGGCACCGGCACCTCAAGGCGCCCGGGCTCGGCATAACGGCGCAGGATGCCCTGACTGAGGCGCTGGCCTCCGGCCAGATAGTCGCTGGAAAAAGCCATGGCGTAGCCGAACAGGGTTGCCATGGTGGTGTCGGTATCCACCACCGGCCGTTCGCTCAGCACGGTGTCGCCGGTTTCAGGACTGACGTGCCGTTCGTAGTAGTGGGCCAGGACGGTGGCCATGCCGAGCAGGTGATAGATGACGCTGGCGTGACCGCGCAAGGTGGGCAGATCGGGGTCCGCGGTCTCGATCGAGGTTCCGGCAACGTGCGTGTCGTAAAGGGACTGCAGGTTATGGAAGCGGAAGGCGAGCTGGCGCAGGCGTTCCTCACTGACCGGGTCCGGGAAGCAGGCCGCATAGTCAGCCGGCGCGACCCGGGCCGCGGCGAGCACCAGATCGCTTTCGGCCGCCAGGTTGAGGAACTCCGTGGCCAGGTGGGCAACGGTCGTGGTGGTGTCGCCGGTGATGCGGTCGTCGCGATTGTGGACGAGGCGCCCGGGCGGCAAATGCTCGGCAAAATCCTCAGGCGACGGAGCGATGTTCTCGATCTCGATCCCCAGCAGTTGGGCTTCCTCCAGCAGGCCGGCGGCGACCTCCGCCACGACGCCGCCAACGAGGTGCAACTGTTTGCCGGTCGCCGCCGGAAAATCGGTCGCGACCGGCTGCAGCCGGTAGGCCGCCAGGCGACGCTGCACATGGGCCAGCGCCTGGCCGATGCGGGCGAAGTTCCTGAGGGTCGCCGTCAGGGCACGGAACCGGCTCCAGCGGCGATTATGGCTGGCGCCGTACTCGTCCAGCAGTTCTTCCAGCTTTCCCGATTCCAGCAGCAGGCGACCGCTGAGTGGTCGCGTCAGCGCCAGTTCGCCGCCGCCCATGGCGGTCAAGCGGCGGGCGAGTTCAAGCAGGGGCCGGCTGCGCCCGCGGACCAGGTCGTGAAACCGCTCGTCATCGATCGGTCGCTCTGCCGTCTGGTTGGCGGTGAACGTGTCAGCGTTCGCTTCGTCCATGATATTTTCCCCATGCCGGCCCAAGGCTGCGGACCGATGGTCCACATTCTCCGGCTTTCCGGCCGATCGACAAGTGAAGTCGGCCGAGCGGCAGCGCTTTGCAGCAACTCGTCCCAGATCAAGCAGATGAAAGGCATCCGCTGCGGGTTGGGTCTGGTGCTGCCCTTGACTCGGCTGCGGTCGACGCCTAAATTCGGCCGGATTCCAAACTGCACAACAACCGGAGCCCCCATGCAGATCGGCACCCCGCTCTCCCCCTCCGCCTTGCGCGTCATGCTCCTTGGCGCCGGCGAACTCGGCAAGGAAGTGATCATCGCGCTGCAGCGCCTCGGCGTCGAAGTAATCGCCGTCGACCGTTACGAAAACGCCCCCGGTCACCAGGTCGCCCATCGCGCCCACGTCATCCAGATGACCGACGGTGCTGCCCTGCGCCGCCTGATCGAGCAGGAAAGGCCGCATCTGGTCGTTCCCGAAATCGAGGCGATCGCCACCGACACGCTGGTCGCCATCGAAGCCGCCGGTCTGGCCGAAATCATTCCCACCGCGCGTGCCGCGCGGCTGACCATGAACCGCGAAGGCATCCGCCGCCTCGCCGCCGAGGAACTCGGCCTGCCCACCTCGCCGTACAAATTCGCCGATTCGCTGGCCGAATTGCAGGCCGCCATCGACGATGGCATCGGCTATCCGTGCATCGTCAAGCCGGTGATGTCGTCGTCCGGCAAGGGTCAGTCGCTGCTGCGCGGGCCGGACGACGTGCAGAAGGCCTGGGACTATGCGGCGAGCGGCGGCCGGGTCGATGCGGGCCGCGTCATCGTCGAGGGCTTCATCGACTTCGAGTACGAGATCACCCTGCTCACGGTACGCGCCCGCGATACCGCGGGCGAAGTGCAGACTTACTTCTGCGAACCGATCGGCCATGTCCAGGTGGCCGGCGACTACGTCGAATCCTGGCAACCGCAACCGATGTCGCCGGCGGCGCTCGCCCGGGCCAGGGAAATCGCCGCCGCCGTCACCGGCAACCTCGGCGGACGCGGCCTGTTCGGCGTCGAACTGTTCGTCAAGGGCGACATGGTCTGGTTTTCCGAAGTCAGCCCGCGCCCGCACGACACCGGCCTGGTCACCCTCTGCTCGCAGCGCTTCTCGGAATTCGAACTGCACGCCCGCGCCATCCTCGGCCTGCCGGTCGACACCGCGCTGCGCGAACCCGGCGCCTCGGCAGTCATCTACGGCGGCATGGAAGAAGCGGGCATCGCCTTCACCGGCCTCGAACAAGCGCTGGCCGTGCCACGCAGCGACCTGCGCCTGTTCGGCAAGCCGGAATCGTTCAAAAAACGCCGGATGGGTGTCGCCGTCGCCAATGGCGACAACATCGAGCAAGCACGGGAAAGGGCAAAGCGCGCGGCGAGCCTGGTCAAGCCGGTCGCGACGTAAGCTGATTGCCGAGCGGGCCGCCTGAAAATCCGGGCTGTCACGGTCAACCGGCAAAACACCCGAAAAACAGCCAGTAACGCGCTGGCCGGCAGCATGCCGACGGGCGCCCTGGTCGGCTGGCGATCCCGCGCGACGTGCAACACTCCTGTAACACAGGCGCCTTATAGTGTCCGGACGACGCCCCCTACCCATCCGCCTGGCTGTCGACAGCTGTTCCGGCGAGGAAATTCGTTGACAAAACATCACATCAAGACCGAGACACCCGCTGCCTCCAGGAAGAAGGCGCGGCGCCAGCCAACCGCTGCACGAAAAACCCGCCACCCTGCGTCAGTCGGAGAAAAGCCGATTGTGGACACTTGGGATGAATCCGCCTGCAAAGCCGTCATCGATCAATTGTGGGAACTGCGCGGGAAAATGCTCGCGTATGAAACCAGCCTTGCGCCCTTCCTGACGAACGTCGATCCGAGCTACCTGGCGAGCGCCCGCAATTTTGCCCACTATCTGAAGTTGCGCCAAAGCGACCAGCGCCCGCTGCAGGAATGGCTGTCCCAGGTCGGCCTGTCCTCGCTCGGACGCGCCGAGTCTCATGTGCTGGCCAACCTCGACAAGGTACTCGGCATCCTGCACCGGCTGACCGGCCAGCCCTGGCAAGCGCACTCCGAAGATGAACCGTCCGGCATCCACAGCAGCGGAAAACTTCTCGAACGGCATACCACCAAACTCCTTGGCGTTCAGCCGACCGAAAGAGCCGTGCGCATCATGGTCACCCTGCCTTCGGAGGCGTCCAGCGACTACGGCCTGACAAGGAAACTCGTCAATTCGGGCATGGACATCGCCCGCATCAACTGCGCCCACGACGGCCCTGACGAATGGCAGGCGATGGCCGCCAACGTACGGCGCGCGGCACGCGCGGAGCGCCGCGCGGTGCGCATACTGATGGATCTTGGCGGGCCGAAATTGCGCACGGGGCCCATTGCGCCGGGCACCACCGTCCTCAAGCTGCGCCCGGTGAAGGATGCGCTCGGCAAAGTCGTGACGCCGGCCCGCCTTGGCTTGCGCGCGAGCGGCACGACCATGCCGGTGGCCGGCGCGACGGTGCATGTCGGCGTCGATGCGTCCTGGCTCAGGCAACTCGAGGGCGGCGACCATCTCGAACTGACCGACGCCAGAGGTGCAAGTCGTCGCCTTCTGGTGGTTCAGCGGGATGACTCGGGGGTCGTGGCCGAATGTGACCAGACCACCTACCTCGTCCCCGAAACCCGCCTCAAGCGCTCACGCAAGGGGCCGGAGCCACGAGCCAGCGCCCTGTCGGACTTTGCGCTCCCGGACGGAACCCTGCATCTGACGCGGGGCGGCACGATTCGCCTGACGCGCGGCATGATCGCCCCGACCGACCTGAAGCGGAAGGGGAGGCGGAGCCCCCAGATTCCCTCAGTCGCCTGTACCTTGCCCGAGATCTTCGATCAGGTCGAGGTCGGCGAACGCATCTGGTTCGATGACGGACGGATCGGCGGCGTGATCCGCGGGATCACGCCGGAGTGGCTGGATATCGAGATCACGCATGCCCGCGACAGCGGGGAAAAGCTGGCCGGCGACAAGGGCATCAACCTGCCCGACAGCCAGTTGACCCTGCCTGCGCTGACCGAGAAGGACATCGCGGACTTGTCCGTCGTCGCCAAGGAAGCCGATCTGGTCGGACTGTCGTTTGTCCAGCGCGCGAGCGACGTGGACGCCTTGCGGCACTGCCTCCATGAACTCGGCAAACCGGACCTCGGTATTGTTCTCAAGATAGAAACGCGGCGCGCTTTCGAGAATCTCCCGGAACTGTTGTTTTCAGCGATGGCAAGCAAGTCGGCCGGGATCATGATCGCGCGTGGCGACCTGGCCGTTGAATGCGGCTACGAACGTCTTGCGGAAGTTCAGGAAGAAATCCTTTGGGCGGCGGAAGCGGCGCATATGCCGGTGATCTGGGCCACACAGGTACTGGAAACACTGGCCAAGACCGGCCTGCCCTCACGCGCGGAAATCACCGATGCAGCCATGGGCGAACGGGCGGAATGCGTGATGCTCAACAAGGGGCCACACATCACCGAGGCCATGAAGACCCTCGATGACATCTTGCGCCGCATGCAGACTCATCAAACCAAAAAGCGGCCACTGTTGCGCGCACTCCGCGCGTGGGGGTCGCCTGGCGAGGAAGCGAGTCAGCACCCATGAATCAAATACTGCAGAAAACACCACTCCTTGAAGGCGAGCACATCATCTGTCGCCTACCCAGGTGGCTCGTGCATCTGTTGCGCGCTTTTTTCGGGATAGCCTGCATCACGACAGCGCTTATTGCGATTCAGCACCGGGATGACATCCCCGTCCCGTTTCTGGCGCTGCTCTGCCTTATTGTTCCTGCCCTGTTCTTTTTTGCGACCACTCGACGAATCGGTTATCAAGATGTTCATTTGATGGCCGATGAGCATGGCATGTTCTTCCCAGGCGAAGACAAATGGCTTTTCGTTCCGTGGTCCAACATCTCGAAGATCCGCGTAACAAAAATCATGGATGGCAATGCATCCACAGGCGTCGCATTCAATTTGCGGCTGTCGCCTCAGGAAGAATTCGAGTTTTTCCAGAATCACCTGAAACCGGCCGACCAACTGATTTCCGGTGGCGCATTCGTGGCCGTCGGGTATGTCAATTGGCCGCCGTCACCAACAAAATTGGCTGAAATTTTGCGCGGCCTGAAGAACAAAAATCGACAAGTGAGCCAAATTCCCGCTACGCTGGCAGACGCTTAGCAAACTGGCCGTACCGCCCGCTCGCAATCTGCGTGTTCATGTCGCGGGCGAAAATCAAATGCAAATCTTCATCGATACCGAATTCACCACGCTAACGCGCGAAGCACGCATGATCTCGTTCGGCGCAGTGAGCGAAGACGGCCGCGAATTTTATTGCGAACTGGAGCCTCTGCCGCAAGACGAGTGCTCCCCTTTCGTCCGGGAAATCGTGTTGCCATTGCTCGAGGGCGGCGCGGCGATTTGCTCAGGTACCCGTTTTGGCGAGCGACTGGCTTCCTGGCTGAATCAGTTCGATAACCCGATGCTGCTTTCCGACTGCGACTGGGATATCTATGTCGTGCGCCGTGCCGTGAATGGCGAGCGCAACCGGCTGCCCGGGCCGGTCACGCTTCCCGGCCCGGAAGGGCCACTGGAGGTCATGCTGCTGACGCTTGCACCGCTTTCGGATGAGGCATTGGCAGTCTTCGAACGCGGGCTGCAACAGCATTTCGCCGGCGACAACCGGCAACATCACGCGCTGGTCGATGCACGGGCGATGCGGGAGGGACTGCTGAGCGTTCGCGCCGCCGCGGAAAGGCCGCGGGCATTCAACCAGTCGCCGGGGGGCTAGACGCCGGCCACGCGAGCCGCCGGGAAGCGTGCAGCAAAACGGCTGCCGATGCCTGGCGTGCTGGTGATCTCGAGCTGCGCCTGGTGCCGGTTCAGCGAGTGCTTGACGATCGCCAGGCCAAGCCCGGTGCCGCCAGCATCGCGCGAGCGGCCGCGGTCGACGCGGTAGAAGCGTTCAGTTAGACGGGGGATGTGCATGGAATCGATGCCGATGCCACTATCCTCGACCGCAAATTCTGCGCCTTGCAGCGTCGCTTTCCACGAAATACGGACGCTACCGCCGGCCGGCGTATAGCGCACGGCGTTGGAGACCAGATTGCCGAGCGCACTGGTCAGTTCGAGTTCCGAACCGCGCAGGTCGCCGTGCCCGTCGCTGTCGACGATGATGACGTGCCTGCCGGCCGAAAGAGCCTCGGCATCGCGGCGCAGCTTGTCGATCAGGCTGGCCATGTCGACCACGTCGTTAACCGGTGGCGGCGCCGATTCGATCGACGAGAGGGTCAGCAGGTCCTGGACAATCGCCTGCATGCGCCGCGACTGCTCGGCCATCAGCCCCAGATAGCGCTGTCGTTCATCGCGGTCGACGTCGATTTCCTGCAATGTTTCAAGATAACCGGCGAGCACAGTGAGCGGCGTGCGCAGTTCGTGCGAGACATTGGCGACGAAATCGCGGCGCATGCGGTCGAGGCGGTCGAATTGCGTGACATCCTTGATCTGCATGAGGCGACGATCACCGGCGTAGGGAACGATGTGAATCGACAACACGCTGTTGTCCCCGCGATAGGAGCGCAGGATCAGCGGCCGGCTGAAGTCGGCACTGCGCAGATAGGCGACGAACTCCGGCTGGCGGACAAGATTGGCGATCGGCTGGCCGCGATCGGTCCGCACGACAAGGCCCAATTGCATCTCGGCGGTGGTATTGCAAAAGAGAATCTGATCCTGTCGATCGAGCAGCACCACGCCGTCGGTCAGCGCCTGCCCGGCGGAGAACAGCATGGCAATTTCTTCGTCACGCCCGGCGATCCGGGCGCGCAAGTCCTTTTCATGGCGATAGAGTCGGCCAAAAATCCCATCCCAGGCTCCTTTGCCAGCCAGGGAATCATCGACAACCGGCGCCCTTGACCAGCGCTCGAGCCGGGCGAAGTTGCGGAAGTGAAAAACCATCTGCAAGCCGAGACCGAGACTGAATACCATCCACCCGGTCGACGGGGACACAAAATAACCGAACGGCAGTGCGATGCCTGCCGCCAGGAGGGTCAGCAACAGTGACTGGATCAGTTGCGCTGCCACCCGTCTCAGGCGCCCCGGAAGCGGTAGCCGGTGCCGCGCACCGTCTCGACCCGCTCGTGATGGCCGGACGCCTCCAGCGCCGCACGCAGGCGACGGATATGCACGTCGACCGTACGTTCCTCGATGAACACGTGGTCGCCCCACACCTCGTCGAGCAA
>DATIUN010000145.1:0-2350 GCA_035466795.1 Azonexus sp.
CTTATGAATGCCGCGTCGTCGCATCACTTTCCGCCAACTCGAAACCTTTGCCGAGGTCGCCCGGCTGCACAGTTTCACCCGTGCCGCAGAAGCCCTGCATCTGACCCAGCCGGCGGTGTCGATCCAGATCCGCCAGATCGCCGAGACGATCGGCCTGCCCCTGTTCGAACAAAATGGCCGGGAAATCGCGTTGACCGCAGGAGGGGAGGAATTGCTGGCCACGGTGCGCGATCTGGATGACGCGTGGAACCGCTTCGAGTCGGCGATCGACGACCTCAAGGGATTCAAGCGCGGCAAGCTGCGCGTCGGCCTGGTGACCACGGCCAAGCATTTCCTGCCGCGCATGCTGGGCGATTTCTACCGGCGCTACCCGGACATCGACATCGAGCTCGAGATCGCCAACCGGCAGAAGATCGTCGAGCGCCTGCACGGCAACCAGGACGACCTGTACATCATGTCCTACCCGCCGGAGCAACTGGACATCGTCAGCCACCCGTTCCTCGATAACGAGTACGTGGTGCTGGCACCCGCGACGCACTGGGCGGTCGGCAAGGCGGTGACCCTGCAGGAACTGGCTGACGAACCGTTCCTGCTCCGTGAGGAAGGCTCGGGATCGCGCCACGTCATCGACGAACACATGCGCGACAGCGGCATCCAGCTCAAGGTCCGCCTGTCGCTGGCGAGCAACGAGGCGATCCGCGAACTGGTCGCCAGCGGCATGGGCCTCACCGTGCTCTCGCGCCAGGCGCTCGGCGGACTTCCGGAACGCGACGGGCTCGTAATTCTGGATGTCGCCGGCTTCCCGCTCAAGCGCAAATGGAGCGTGGTCCACCTGCGCACCAAGGTCCTCTCGTTGCCAGCGAAGGCCTTTCTCGACGACTTGCTGCACAGTGGCGCGGCCACGCCCCGAACTTCTCCCGCGTAATGGACTCGAAAGACTAAGGCACGGTGACATCGCCGTCGCCAATCGAACCCGGAAGGAAATTCAATGGCGGGATCCGTGCACAACCTGAGTACCCTGTTCGCGCAACTTGGCCAGGCTAGCGACGAAGCTTCCATCGCCTCGTTCATCGCCAGCCACCGTCCGCTGGCGGGGCACGTCATGCTGCACGAAGCGCCCTTCTGGTCAGCTGCGCAGGCGTCCTTCCTGCGCGAGGCCATTGGCGACGACGCTGATTGGGCAGCGATCGCCGACGAACTGAACCTCAAGTTGCACACCCGCCATTAACCGGGCCGGCGAATGACCCGCCTCGAGAAAGATTCCTTCGGCCCCATCGCGGTTGCGGAAGATCGCCTGTGGGGTGCCCAGACCCAGCGTTCGCTGGCGCATTTCGCCATCTCGACCGAACGCATTCCAGACGAACTGATCCACGCACTGGCGCTGGTCAAGGCCGCCGGCGCCAAGGTCAATCAGGAACTCGGACTGCTGCCAGGCGACCTCGCAGGCGCCATCATGGCCGCTGCGGATGAGGTTGCCCGCGGCGACCACGCCGGCGAATTTCCGCTCTCCGTGTGGCAAACCGGTTCCGGCACGCAGACCAACATGAACCTCAACGAGGTACTAGCCAACCGCGCCTCCGAACTGCTCGGCGGCCAGCGCGGCAGCACCCGACTGGTACATGCCAATGACGAGGTCAATCTCGGGCAGTCGTCGAACGACATCTTCCCGACCGCCATGCACCTGGCCGCCGCCACGGCCATCACCCGCCGGCTGCTCCCGGCCCTGCGCCAGCTCACTGCATCGTTCGCCGAAAAGGCCGCAGCCTTTGCCGGGATCGTCAAGATCGGCCGCACCCACCTACAGGACGCCACGCCGCTCACGCTCGGCCAGGAGTTCTCCGGCTACGTCGCCCAGCTCGAGCACGCCGACGCGGTGATCTGCGCCGCCCTGCCCTCGCTCTACCCGCTGGCCGTGGGCGGCACCGCGGTCGGCACCGGGCTCAACACCCATGCGGAATTCGGTTTCCGGGTCGCGGCCAGGCTGGCCGAACAGACCGGGTTGCCCTTCACCAGCGCCGCCAACAAGTTCGCCGCGCTGGCCACCCATGACGGGATGGTCGCCGCCCATGGCGGACTGAAGACGCTGGCCGTGGCGCTGATCAAGATCGCCAACGACATCCGCTGGCTGGCCTCGGGGCCGCGTTCCGGCCTCGGCGAGATCAGCATTCCGGAAAACGAGCCGGGCAGCTCGATCATGCCCGGCAAGGTCAACCCGACCCAGTGCGAGATGCTGACCATGGTCGCCGCGCAGGTGATCGGCAATCATCAGGCGGTCACCATCGGCGGGCTTCAGGGCCATCTCGAACTCAATGTGTTCAAGCCGATGATCGGCGCGGCGGTGCTGCGCTCG
>DATIUN010000146.1:0-9272 GCA_035466795.1 Azonexus sp.
GAGAAAAAGCCGCCCAAGCCGGAACCCAAAAAACCTGAGCCGGAACCCAAACCCGAACCCAAGAAACCTGAGCCCAAGCCCGAGCCCAAGCCGGAACCGAAAAAACCGGAAGTCAAGCCCGAGGCGAAAACCGAGCCCAGAGTGCCGGATTTCAGCAAGGACCTGGCAAGCGAAACGGCACACCTGAAGGCCCGTCCGAATACCAGCGGGCAGCAGATGTCGAATGCCGCGGCGGCGGAAGCCGAGCAGCGCGCAGCCGCCGGCAAGAAGGGCCTGCAGGATTACATCGCCAAGATCCGCGGCAAGGTGCGCGGCAATATCGTGCCGCTGCCCAACATCCAGGGCAACCCGGAAGCCATCTTCGAGGTCAATCAACTGCCGTCGGGCGAGGTGCTGGACGTCAGGCTGAAACGCTCCAGCGGCAATCCTAGCCTCGATGCGGCGATCGAACGGGCCATCCTGAGATCCTCGCCGCTGCCCAAACCCGACGATCCGGCAATGTTCCAGCGGACGCTGGAAATAAAATACAAGCCCATTGAAGAGTAGAATCGCGCGAACCCATGACGAATTCGAGTCCCATGCCCCAAATTTTTCACAAAATCCTCTTCGCCCTCTCGCTATTGGCCGCTGTAACGGCCCAGGCGCAGCTTTCCATCGAAATCACCGGCGCCGGCGCCAACCGGATTCCGGTGGCGATCGCAAATTTCGCCGGTGACGCAGCAGCCGCGCAGGTCGTTACCGCCACCGTGCGCGCCGACCTCGAACGCAGCGGCCTGTTCAAGCTGATCGACCCGGCCGGCAGCACGCTCGACGAAAATGCGTCGGTCAATTTCAGCGACTGGAAAAGTCGCGGCGCCGATGCGCTGGCCGCCGGCAGCCTGGCGCGCAGCGCCGACGGCCGCATGGAAGCGCGCTTCCGGCTCTATGACACGCAAAAGCAGGCGTCGCTCGGCGGCGCCGTGTTCGTGACCGGCAACGACCAGTTGCGTGCCGCCGGCCACCGTATCGCCGACTCCATCTACGAGAAGCTGACCGGCGAGAAGGGCGTGTTTTCGACGCGTGTCGCCTATGTCATCAAGTCCGGCAGCCAGTTCCGCCTGCAGATCGCCGATGCCGACGGGCAGGGCGCCGTCACCGCGCTCACTTCGACCGAGCCGATCATTTCGCCGGTCTGGTCGCCGGACGGCAGCAAGCTGGCCTATGTCTCGTTCGAAAAGAAGAAGCCGGTCATCTACGTCCATGCCCTGGCCAGCGGCCAGCGTCAGGTGGTGGCCAACTTCAAGGGATCCAATTCCGCCCCGGCCTGGTCGCCGGACGGCCGCAAGCTGGCGGTCGTCCTCTCCAAGGACGGCAATTCGCAGATCTATTCAGTAAATGCCGACGGCACCGGTGTCCAGCGCCTGACCCAGTCGGCCGGCATCGACACCGAGCCGCGCTACTCGCCGGATGGCGGAACCATCTATTTCACCTCGGACCGTGGCGGCAGCCCACAGATCTACCGGATGGGCGCCAACGGCGGCGACGCCCAGCGCGTGACCTTCGAGGGCAGCTACAACGTGTCGCCGCGCCCGTCGCCGGACGGCAAGAGTCTTGCCTTCATCAGCCGCCGCGACGGCCGCTTCCAGCTCGCCGTGATGGACCTCGCCAGCAAGCAGGTGCAGATCCTGAGCGATTCCCACAAGGACGAATCCCCGAGTTTCGCCCCCAACAGCCGCATGATCCTGATCGCCACTGAAACCGGCGGCCGCGGCGTCCTCTCGGCTGTGTCCAGCGATGGACGGATCAAACAACGCCTCTCGATTGCCGCCGGCGACGTCCGCGAGCCGGCCTGGGGCCCCTTCATTCAATAATCTTCAACGGAGAACACCATGAAAAAACTACTTATCCCCGCCCTGCTGGCCGCCCTGATCGTCGGTTGCAGCTCGACCCCGGTCGACGAAACCTCCGGCGCCCCGGTCGAATCACGCAGCGGCTCCGGCGTCACGCCGGTCACCGCCGGCGGTCTCGATGCCCGCGGCCTGCCGCGCGAGCTGACCGATCCGAAGAGCGTGCTGTCGCAGCGCAGCATCTACTTCGATCTCGACAAGTACGATGTCAAGGCCGAATACCAGGATATCGTCGCCGCCCACGCCAAGTACCTGGTCGCCAACAAGGGCTTCAAGGTGCTGATCCAGGGCAACACCGACGAGCGCGGCAGCCGTGAGTACAACCTGTCGCTCGGCCAGAAGCGCTCGGACGCAGTCAAGCGCTCGCTGATCGTACTCGGCGCCAAGGAAGAGCAGGTCGAGTCGGTCAGCCTCGGCGAGGAAAAGCCGAAGAACCCGGGCCACGACGAAGCCGCCTGGGCCGACAACCGCCGCGCCGACATCCTCTACCGCGCACCTGACGGCCGCGGCGAGTTCTGAGCATGCGTGCCCTGCGCATCGCCCTCCTGATTTCCGCGCTTGGTGCCACCTCGGCCCAGGCCGGGATGTTCGACGACGAAGAGGCGCGCCGCCAGGTCAAGGATCTGGCGATCAAGAGCGAGGCGCGTTTCGACCAGCAGGGCAAGTCGCAGCTCGATCTGGCCAACCAGTTGCAGCACCAGTCGGAAGAAATCGCCCGCTTGCGCGGCCAGGTCGAAACCCTGACCTACGAACTGGAAACCGCCAAGAAGCGGCAGCAGGATTTCTATCTCGACCTCGACACCCGCCTGCGCAAGTTCGAGCCGCAAGGCGCCGGCACCAGTGCTGCGGTCGACCCCGCCAGCGGCGCAAATTCGCCCGCTGCCGCCGATCCGGCGCACGAGAACAAGGAATACGAGGCGGCCCTGAACCAGTTCAAGGCGGCCAAGTACAAGGAAGCGGCCTGGGCCTTTTCGGCCTTCGTCCAGAAGTATCCGGACAGTTCGCTGGCGCCGAATGCCCAGTTCTGGCTGGGCAACGCCTGGATCGCCCAGCGCAATTGCGCCAAGGCCATCGAGGCGCACAGCGTGGTAACGACGAAGTATGCCGAGAGCCCGAAGGCGCCCGACGCCTGGCTGGCGATGGCCAACTGCCAGCAGGAAATGGGTAACCCGGCGGCGGCGAAGCGCTCACTGGAAACCGCCATCGCCAAGTACCCGAATTCGCCGGCCGCCGGTACCGCCCGAGAGCGTCTGAAGAAGAAATAATTGGCGCTGCGCCTCACTGAAATATTCTTCTCGCTGCAGGGAGAAGCGTCGCGCGCCGGTCTGCCCACCGTTTTCGTGCGCCTGACCGGTTGTCCGCTACGTTGTACCTGGTGCGACACGACCTACAGCTTTACCGGCGGCGAGCCGGCCAGCATCGAATCGGTGCTTGCCGAGGTGGCGAAATATCCGGCGCGCCAGGTTTGCGTCACCGGCGGCGAGCCGCTTGCCCAAAAGGAATGCCAGCCCCTGCTCAGCGCGCTGTGCGATGCCGGTTACGACGTCTCGCTGGAAACTTCAGGCGCCCTCGACATCGCCGGCATCGACCCGCGCGTCACGCGGGTCATGGACCTCAAGGCGCCCGATTCCGGGGAATGCGTGAAGAATCGCTGGGAAAACCTGGCCGTGCTCAATCCGCGCGACGAAATCAAGATCGTCATCGCCTCGCGCAGCGACTACGAGTGGGCGCGCGACCTGTTGCGCGCGCGAAAACTGGATGCCTTGTGTCCGGTACTGTTTTCACCGGCCCAGGGGCTGGTCGACCCGACGGCCCTCGCCGACTGGATTCTCGCGGACGGCCTCAACGTCCGTTTCCAGTTGCAGTTGCACAAGCTGCTGTGGGGCAACGCCAAGGGCCGGTAGGGCAGGGCCATAGTACCGGATTGCAGTCTGGAAACATGCGGGTAGTGCGGCGGTCAACGGCCAAATTCGGGTATATTGCCGGCCCATGAAGCCCGCTGTCGTCCTCCTTTCCGGTGGCCTCGATTCCGCCACCTGCCTTGCCATCGCCCGCAACCAGGGCTTTGCCTGCTACTGCCTGTCCTTCGACTACGGCCAGCGGCACAGCGCCGAACTGCAGGCCGCCGGGCAGGTCGCCAAGGCGCTGTGCGCCGCCGAACACCGCATCCTCAGTCTGGGGCTGGCGCAATTCGGCGGCTCGGCGCTCACCGACACTTCGATCGCCGTTCCGACCGGCGGCGTGCAGCCCGGTATCCCGGTCACCTATGTACCGGCGCGCAATACCATCATGCTGTCGCTGGCCCTGGCCTGGGCCGAGGTGCTGGGCAGCCGCGACATCTTCGTCGGGGTCAATGCGGTTGATTATTCCGGCTACCCCGATTGCCGGCCGGACTACATCGCCGCCTTCGAGAAGATGGCCAATCTGGCGACCCGGGCCGGTGTCGAGGGCGCCAGGCTGACGATACACGCGCCGCTGATCCATCTCTCCAAGGCCGAGATCATCGGCAAGGGAATCACGCTCGGCGTCGACTACGGCCTCACGGTCTCCTGCTATCAGGCCAACGCCGAAGGCCTGGCCTGTGGCGCCTGCGATTCCTGCCGCCTGCGCGCCGAGGGCTTTTCTGCCGCCGGCGTCACCGACCCCACCCGTTACCGTGCCTGAACGCGGGTAGCAATCAATGGGGCATAATTGACTGCCTCCTGAATCGATTACCGCACGCGTCAACCTGTTCATGCTTACCAATATCTTTCGCCGGATCCGGTTTACCGCGGCATGCGCCAGCCTGCCTCTGCTTCTCGCCGCCACCAGCGTCAGCGCCGGCCCACCGGGCCTGGCCATCGCACTGAACTCCGCGGATGGAACGATCAGCCTGATCGATACGGAAACCTACAAGGTGATTGGCAAGACCCCCGTGTGCAAGGAGCCGCACCACCTGATGCCGACGCCGGACGACAAATCGGTCATCGTGGCCTGCTCGGCCTCGAACCAGCTGGTTTTCTTCGACCCGCTGACCGGCAAGGAACAGCGGCGCATCCGCGACATCTCCGACCCCTATCAACTCGGCTTTTCGCCCGACAACAAGTGGTTCGTCAGCAACTCCCTGCGCCTCGACCGCGTCGATATCTACGATGCCTTCAACGTCAAGCTCAAGGCCCGTCTGCATGCACCGCGCACCCCCTCGCACATGACCTTCGATGCCGGCAGCGACTATGTCTTCATCACCCTGCAGGACTCCAACGAAGTGATGGCGATCAACCTGAGGACACTCAAGAAGGAATGGGTGATGCCGGTCGGCCCGACACCGGCGGGTATCGTGATGTCGCCGGACAATCGCTACCTGCTGGTCGCCATCATGGGCGAAGGTTACGTCGAGGTCATCGACTGGCGGGCGCAAAAGACGGTCAAGAAGGTTCCGACCGATACCGCTGCCCACAACATCCATCCGCGCGGCGACGGCCGCCATTATTTCGTTTCCAACCGATCCGTCAGTGGCGGCAGCATCTCGCTGCTCGATACCCAAACCATGACCGTCGTCGAAAAATACGACGTTCCCGGTGGGCCAGACGACATGGAAGTCCGGGCTGACGGCAAGGAGCTCTGGGCGACCGCCCGTTTCGCCCGCCGTGTTCAGGTCATCGACCTGACGACAAAAACCCTGAAGACCTCGATCCCCGTCGGCAGTTCGCCACACGGGGTGTTTTTCCTCAATCACGCGGCCCGTAAATGAGCCGCCGCCATGCGCTCGGACTCGCCATCGCTGCGCTCGTCGTGACTGCGGGTGGCATGGCGAACGCGACCTGCAGCGGCACCCTGTACCTGACCTTCGACACCGGCAACATGCGCCATGCCGAACTGATCGCCGAAACGCTGGCGAAGCACAAGGCCAGGGCCACCTTCTTCGTCGCCAACGAAAAGACGCTGCGCGGTGACTACGCGCTGGACCCGGCCTGGGCGCCCTACTGGCATGCCCGTGTCGCCGAGGGCCATGCTTTCGGCAGCCATACCTGGCGGCACGGCAGTTTCCGCCAGGACCAGGGCAAGCTGACCCGCTACCGGCTGATGGACGGCACGACGGAAAATCTCGACGGAGAAGCCATCTGCGCCGAACTCCGCCACTCCGACTACCGCTTCAAGGAGCTCACCGGGCGCCCCCTCGATCCACTGTGGCGCGCCCCCGGCGGGCGCACCACGCCACTGACGCTGAAGGCTGCACAGGCCTGTGGTTACCGCCATGTCGGCTGGGCACCGGCCGGCTTCCTCGGCGACGAACTGCCCTCCGAGACTTACCCCAACGCGCTGCTGGTCGAGCGCGCCCTGAAAAACCTCAAGGACGGCGACATCGTGATGGCGCACCTCGGCATCTGGTCGCGCAAGGATCCGTTCGCGCCGGCGCTCGACGAATTGCTCGGCAAGCTGGAAGCCCGGGGATTCTGCTTCGCAACGCTGGCGACCCGATAGAGAAATGCTCCAGACCTTTCTCGATACCTTCGTCCAGATTCAG
Source organism: Azonexus sp. (assembly GCA_035466795.1). GTDB lineage: Bacteria > Pseudomonadota > Gammaproteobacteria > Burkholderiales > Rhodocyclaceae > Azonexus. Next base: position 6,391 of record DATIUN010000146.1, read on the forward strand.
GGCTGGCTGCTCGAACATATCGTGCAGCCGCCGTTGCTGGCCCTGGGTTTCGGCAGCTATCTGGAAGCCGCGTTCGACGGTGTCGAATTTTTCCTCTATGGCGTCCTGCAGTTGAGCATTGCCTACCTTTTGCTGCGACCGCTCGAATATTTCAGGCCAATCGAGCACTGGCCGGACCGCAAGGCCGTGCGTGTCGATGTGCTCTACGCTTTTCTCGATCGCCTGGGCATCATTCCGCTCGCGGTTTTCGCCCTGCTAACGCCCTTCATCACCGGCATCGAAGGCTGGCTGCGCTTTCATGACGTCATTCCGCCGCAGCTCGAGGACGCCTTCCCGACACTGGAAAGGCATCCGCTGCTCGCCTTTCTCATCTATCTGGTCATTATCGATTTCGCGGAATACTGGCGCCACCGCCTGTCGCACACTTTCCGCTGGTGGTGGGCACTGCACGCAATTCATCACAGCCAGCGCCAGATGTCGCTGTGGACCGACAGCCGCAATCATTTGCTCGACGACCTGATCGGCGGCGCCTGGTTTGCCGTGATCGCGCTGTGCATCGGGGTACCGCCGGGACATTTCATCGGCCTCATGGTGGCGATCCGCATCGTCGAGAATCTCTCCCACGTCAATGCCCGTCTGAGTTTCGGCTGGCTCGGCGAACGCCTGCTGGTCAGCCCGCGCTATCACCGCTGGCATCACGCCGTCGATCTGCCCGACGGCCGGAAATATCGCTACGGCTGCAATTTCGCCATCCTGTTCCCGATCTGGGACCGCCTGTTCGGAACCCAATACATGGGAGCCGGCCTGCCGGCCACCGGCGTCCACTCGCCGGTCCTCGCTTCACCCGAGCATGCCGATCACTTCTGGGCCCAGCAGAAGGACGGCATAACCGGACTGGTCAGCGCCTTGCGCGCCACACTGTGGCCGGAGCGGCGCTGAACCGGTGTTCCCTGTTCTCTGCAAATTGCTTCAAGCAAAGCGTGGTTTGCGCTTCTCGGCAAAAGCCTTGAGCCCCTCGGCAAAGTCGGGCTCGGCGGCACACCGGGCGAAGCTTGCCTGCTCGGCCGCCAGTTGGCTTTCCAGCGAATTCGAGAATGACTGATTGAGCAGCGCTTTGGTCCTTGCCAACGCCCGGGCCGGCCCCTTTTTCAGACGCGCGGCGAGCGCCAGGCATTCTTCGTCGAGGCTGGCGGCTGGCACGGCACGATTGATCAAGCCGAGTCCGACCGCCGTCTGCGCATCGAAGCGCTCGCCCAGGAGTGCGATTTCGGTCGCCTTCTTCAGGCCGACCAGGCGCGGCAGGGCCCAGGTAGCGCCGCCATCCGGTGACAGGGCGATGTGGCAGTAGGCCAGCGTGAAATAGGCAGAATCGGCGGCCAGGGCAAAATCGCAGGCCAGCATCATCGACATCCCATAGCCGGCGGCAGCACCGCGGACGGCAGCGATGACAGGTTTGCCCATATGCCGGATATTGAGGGTAGTGGCATGAACTTGCGCCAGCTGGTCATTCATGCGCGCCTCGATATCGCCGGCATCGCGTCCGGCAATCTCGGTGGCAAACCATTTCAGATCCCCGCCGGCCATGAAATGGTCGCCACTGCCGCGCAGGATCACCACGCGCGCGTCGTAATCGGCCGCTGCGCGGGCGGTTGCCGTTTCCAGCGCGACGATCATTTCCCTGTTCAGTGCGTTGAGCGCCTCCGGCCGGTTCATCGTCAGGATGGCAATGCCATCGGCAAGCTGGTAGCTGACAAGGGACATGAAAACCTCCGATACCTTGTTTGTCGGGTCGATGATCTGGCCGCAGATACCGGATGGTACCGGCAAACCCCTAGCTGCCTTCGCTTTCCTTGAGCTTTTCGATGACCAGCGGAAATGCCCCGGAACCGATCAGGGCGACTGCGGAAACGATGAAGGCAAGGCCGGCCATCGGATCGTCAAGCACCGGGTGCACCGCTGCCCCGAAGCCGGCGATGCTGATCAGGCCGGGGATGGCGCACAGGACACCGAGAGCGGTGAGGACGATGAACGAGATTGGATAGCGACGCATGGCACAACTATAGACCAAAGTCAGGACGCTACAGTCGACGGCTCTGGTCACCACTGGAGAACCCGAGCAACGGCCGGTCGATACCGCGACCAATGGCGATGACCTTGAACAGTTCGCCCATTTCGTGCGGCATCAGCAACTTGTTGATGGCGCCGCTGGCGCGAATGTAGCGGGGAGTATCAGGCTGCTCGCCGGCCAGCAGGTCGAGGATGCCGCAATTGAGCAGGAACTGCCCCTGGCTGCTATAGCCGAGAAGGTCAAGCCCTGCCGCATCGGCGGCGGCAATAATTGCCGTGAAATCGACGTGGACCGTGACATCCTGCAAGCCGGGCAGGTAAAACGGATCGGGATGCGAATGATGGCGGTAATGACACATCAGGGTGCCGCGTCCGCGTTGCTGATGGTAGAACTCGCGGCGCGGAAAACCGTAGTCGATCAGCAGCAGCGCACCGCAGCGCAACCGGTGGCCCCATTCGCCAGCCCAGGCGCGCGCCGCCAGGCTGATTTCACTCTCGTAACCCGGCGGCAGACTGCACTGCGCGCCAATCTCTGCGGCGGCCGCGAGTAACGCACCGCTCGCCGGTCGCTCGTTCCACGTGAAACCACCTGCCGCATCGAGTTGGACACCGCGCTCGAAGATGCCTTCTTCCCGCCAGGCGACGATATGGGCCGGCATGGCGTCGAGCAGTTCGTTGGCGACGACGACTCCGGAAAACTCTTCCGGTAGACGATCCAGCCAGTTGACGCGCGGCAGCAAGTGCGGTGCGCTGGCGGCCAGCGTGGCCTGCTGGAGTTCGCGCAGGTCAGCGGAGAGGTCAAGAATGTCGTAGCG
>DATIUN010000147.1:0-6542 GCA_035466795.1 Azonexus sp.
GACGTAGAACTGGAACAGGCAGTGGCAGGGCGGCAGCGCCATGTGGTCGACATCGCCCGGGTTCCAGGCGGAAACGATGTGGCGGCGCGAATCCGGGTTGTTCTTGAGGCTGTGCACGAGCTGCGCGATCTGGTCGACCACGCGGCCATCGGCCGTCTCCCAGCGGCGCCACTGCTTGCCATAGACCGGGCCGAGGTCGCCGTGCTCGTCGGCCCATTCGTCCCAGATACGCACCCCGTTGTCCTGCAGGTACTTGATGTTGGTGTCGCCCTGCAGGAACCACAGCAATTCATGGACGATGGACTTCAGGTGCAGCTTCTTGGTCGTCACCATCGGGAAGCCGCGGGCGAGGTCGAAGCGCATCTGCCAGCCGAAGACGGAACGCGTGCCGGTGCCGGTGCGGTCGGACTTGTCGTGCCCGTTTTCCAGCACGTGGCGCATCAGGTCGTGGTATTGCTGCATGGGAGAAAGTTCGGGAGGCGATCAAAAGGTGGATTTTACATGTTCCGCCGGTCGCCGCAGCGTCAGCATTGACCCGCAACCGGCCATGGTGTCCAATCCCGCCTGTCGTCCCGCGCTGGGGGCGGCCGGGCTTGCCCGGTCCCATTCTGGAAGGTGTTCATGTCCTCGACCATCATTGCGATACTCATTATGGCCGGCAGTTGCGGCGGCCTGCTCCTGACCATCTTCCTCCGCCACCGCCTGCCGCCGCATCATGAGGAAGACGCGACGCGGGACCTGCTCAAGATCGCCACCGGCATGCTGGCGACCCTGGTTGCACTGATTCTCGGCCTGCTGGTCAGTTCCGCCAAAAGCACCTTCGACACCGCCACCGCAGAGGTTACCCAGAGCGGGGCGCAGATCATCACGCTCAATCGAACGCTCGCCAGCTACGGTCCGGAAGCGCAACCGGTGCGGGTAATGCTGCAGCGCAGCCTGGCCGCCAATATCGACCGCCTCTGGTCCGGACGGCAAGCGCACGTGATCTCAATCGCCAGCGTCGACGCCTCGGCGACGAACGATCTGGCCGAAGCCATTCACAGGCTGGCGCCGCAGAATGACGCGCAGAAGGATTTGCAGGCGAAAGCCGAAGCGCAGATGGCCAGCCTGGCCGAGGGGCGCTGGCTGTTTTATGAGCAGATGCAGAATCCCCTGCCGCCGGTCTTCCTGATCGTCCTCGGCTTCTGGCTCATTCAGCTTTTCATCGGCCTCGGGCTGATCGCGCCGCGCAATTCGACCTCGGTCATCGCGATGCTGACCTGCGCGCTCTCGATGTCGGCGGCCGTCTTCCTGATCCTCGAAATGAACCACCCGCTCGACGGGCTTATCAAGGTCTCGAGCGCGCCGCTGGAGGCCGCACTGGCTGTCATCAGCAAGTAGGATTTCAGGGTAGACTGTAGCTTCATGAAATCGAAGCCGGCAGAACAGACCGGCGGGTGAGCGGGGGATGGAATGCTGAACAAGTTGCGGGGTCTGGGCGCCTTTGTCGGACAGAGGATCGATCATCCGCTGGGCGACCCGCGGGAACTGCGGCGTCTCATCAACGAAATTCCCGGCGACAACACCTTCAAGGCGCTCGACGAGGTGGTTGGCTGGCTGGAATCCCTGGCGGATACCGGAAACTTCCCCGAAGATCGCCTGTACGAGGCCGTCAGCCTGCTGGACGACGCAGCGCAGCCGCATATCAAGCGCCTGAACCGGGATTACCTGCATACGCCGCGTCTTTCGCGAAGCGAGGAAAAGCGCCTGTGGACGATCAGTCACGGCTTCTGGACCGTGCTCGCCGCCAGTTATGAACGTTGTCTGGCAGCCGCCGGCCAGAAGAGCCGGGTTGGCGAGCAATTGCGGCAGGCGCTGCCGGCCCTGACGGCACGCCTGATCGCGGCGCTGGCCGCCATCTTGAAGTGGGAACAGTTTCATTGCGGGCCATCGCGCGGCGCGCTTTGGCAGCGCCTCGGGGCGGCGCTGCTATATGCTCAAAACGCCGGTGTGGCAACGCGTTCCATCCAGTTGCATGCGAATGTGCCTGGCGTGACCAGTCCGCAGCAGGAATTCGTCAAGGCCGTCGCCTTCCAGGCAGCCTCGATGGACGGCCTGCTGCCGCAGGAAATCGAACTTGCCGAGCGGCTGATCGCCCATTTCCTGCCGGGCTTCGTATTCGCCACCGCGGTCGAGCATGACAGCGTGTATTGGGTCGACCTGGAACTGGCCCAGCCGCCGCTGCGCCTGGCCCGGATGCCGGCCCAGTCGGCGCCGACCCAGCGCTTTTTCAAGCCGGGAACCGCGCATGCCGGCATCGGGTCGCTGTTGGATGATCTCGAGCGCGGGCATGAGGTGCCGGGCGACATCAACCTGGGCGGCCAGTATTTTGCCAAGGCGCTGCTCCCGGTGCTGCGCCATCTCGCTGCCTATCTGGCGCCGATTCCGCCGCAGCGGCGCCACGACCGGCACGGCGTCAAGCAGCGTGCCATTGTCGTCAACGGCCTGGCCAGCGCCTTCATGGCTTTTTCCGGGCAACTGCCGGCGCGTGCCGATGCCGTGACGATGGAAAGCTGGGTCGTCGACGATGTCAGCCTGGGCGGGTTCGGCGCCTTGCTCAGTACCATCCCCGGCGAGTGGCTCAAGGTCGGCGCCCTGGTCGCCATGCAACCGGCCGGCGGCGACAACTGGGTGCTCGGCATCGTCCGCCGCTACCAGCGCATGGGCGAGTCCGCAGCGCATGTCGGCGTCGAGACCCTGGCGCGACAGGCGACGCCGGTCGAACTGAAGGCGCGCGCCGCGTCGAGCTATGCCGCGCTTCCCGGCACCCGCGCGTTGCTGATCCGCGAGGGCAACGCCGCCGGTGAAGTGCGGGTGGTCATGATGTTTGGCTCGTTCGACCTGCGCGAGACGCTGGAGTGGAATGACGATGGCCGGCGCGTTCAGTTGAGCCCGGTCACCATCGTCGAGCAGGCGGGCGATTACGAGGTTGCGCGTTACCGATTGAGCACGCCTTAGCTGCGCAGCGCTGCTTTCGGCCGCCAGGCCTTGATCACCGACTCGTTGGTTTCCGCATAGGGGCCGCCGATCAGGTCGATGCAGTAAGGCACAGCGGCAAAGACGCCAACGTGGGTGACCTTGCCCTCGGCGTCGCGCACACCTTCCAGGGTTTCCCTGATCGATTTCGGCTGGCCGGGCAGGTTGATGATCAGCGTCTGCTTGCGGATGACCGCGACCTGGCGCGACAGGATCGCGGTGGGCACGAAGTTGAGGCTGATGCGCCGCATTTCCTCGCCGAAACCGGGCATTTCCTTGTCGCCTACCGCCAGCGTCGCTTCCGGCGTGACATCGCGCAAGGCGGGGCCAGTGCCGCCGGTGGTCAGCACCAGATGGCACCTGCTGCGGTCGACCAGTTCAATCAGGGTATTTTCGATGGTCGGCCGGTCGTCGGCGATCAGCCGCGTTTCGGCGCGCCATGGCGAGCTCAGGGCGCCGGCCAGCCATTCCTGCAGGGCCGGGATGCCCTTGTCTTCATAAATGCCGGTCGAGGCGCGATCACTGATCGACACCAGGCCAATGACCAGTTCTTCATTCTGCGGCATGCGTCACTCCCTGCTGATCGAGTTCCTGCAAAACCTGGAAGATGGCGCGGAAGTTTTTCGGCGGCTTGCCGGCTTCCTGCTCCTTGAGCGCGTTGCGCCGCAACTGCCGCAGGTGCTGGAGATCGGCGCCGGGCCAGGTAGCGGCGATGTCGGCGAGCACCGTTTCGTCCTCGAGAAGGCGCGTGCGTATGCGTTCCAGGCGGTGCAGGCGTGCCGTCTCGGCGGATGACTCGCCACGGATCAGCGCCAGCCCGGCACGGATCGGTTCGTCGTCGGCGCTGCGCATCAGTTTGCCGAGATACTGCAATTGCCGCTTGTGAGCGCCGCGCGCCGTGATCTTCTGGCATTCGCGCACCGCCTCGTAGATGTTCTCGGGCAGTTTGATGCGCTTCAACTGGCCCACTGAAAGCTCGACCAGTTCGGCGCCGAGGTCCTGCAGTTCGTGCATGGCCTCCTTCTTCTTGGTCTTGGAGGGACGGCCGCTGCTGTCGGAGAAGTCTTCGTCTTGCATGGAAAATGTACGTGACGTGGGCCCGCCATGATAGCGGCTTTCCGGCCCGAGCGCCCGTTAATGCCGGCGACAGGAATGCGGCCGCCAGCGAGTCGGACGTTTTCGCGGATGAATGGACGGGGCGGCCCGGCCGCAGCGATTTTTCGTACATGCCGGAGATACGAGATTGTGCGACAGCGGCGGATGAGTGTATAAACACATGCCTTGAAGATATTTTGAGAAGGCGTGTTTCGGGTTTTGCCGGCGTGACGCCTGTCCGATATGTCGTACAGGCAGCACCTGACGACCTTCCTTGAATAAAAAGCGGAATAACCGCAGCGAGGAGACAGTACATAGATGGACCCCCGACGCTTTGTCGATGACGGGCTGGCGACATTGGCCATCAAACGGTGTGCGGAATCTGCCAGCGGTCAAAGGGGGTCAGCGCCGCCTGGTTCCCCTTATTCAGAGGGCTTTCCCGGAGCGCATGGAAGACGCAGTGCGTGGCCGTATCTGTGGAACGCAATGGCTGCGATGATCGCATTGGCGCTGGCCAATCCGGCACAGGCAGCAGAACCGGACCTTGCACGCGCGGAACAACTTGTTGCCGAGAAGCGTTATCAGGAAGCCTATGATCTGCTCGCGCCTTTCGGGGAAAACATGGCGCACAACGGCACGTTCAATTATCTGGCCGGCCGCGCCGCGTTGGGCAACCAGCAGGCCGGGAAGGCACGGGCGCTGTTGGCGCGCAGCCTCGAACTGGAGCCGGATTCGATTGCGGCGCATCTGGCTTTGGGGCGTGCCTATACCGCACTCGGCATGTATGCGGAAGCAATAATTGTCTTCGAGACGTTTTTTCGTTTCGACAACCTGCCACCGGATCTGGAGTCGCAGGCACGAATTTACGACCGCGCCGCAGCGTCTTACCTTGAAACAGGCGCTCGCCTGCTCGGGTATGGCTACGCGGCGACCGGCATCGGCCAGTATCGCGTCAATTCGACAAGCGGAACCAATGCGCTGGGCGGCAGCGACCGTCGCGACACGTTCTACAACGCGCGCGTCGGCGGCGGCCTGAATTATGAACTTCAGGACAACTACGCCCTCGATGCCAGCCTCGATTATCGCTTCCGCTATTACGACAACCCGGACAGCCGCAACGATTCCGATCTGCGCTGGCGTGCTGCCGGCAGTCGCTTGTTCGGAGAAAACAACCTGGCGATCGGCGTGCGCGGGCGGAACAGCTATCGCGGCGACGGAGTTTTTCGCAACGATTACGGGCTGTTCACGGATTACCGCCACCGGATCGATCCCGACAACCAGCTGACCGCCGGTGCAGAACTGCGGCGGCGGCGTTATCCGGTGGGCCCGCGGCGTGACAGCACCTTCTCCTCCGCGGTCGCCAACATCGGCTGGACTCATGCGCTTGGCGAAGGCGGGTCGAGCATCTCGCTCGTCGCGCACGGCGGTTATAACTTCGCGACGAACCGCCCCGATGGCGATTCCGTGGTCTATGGACTGACCGCCACCTATGATTTCACCTTCACAAAATCTTTCGGAGGCTTTTTGTTCGGCTGGTGGGAACACGACTCGTTCGATACCGATCGCATTCATTTTCATCCGGATGCCCTCGACCAGAGCGTAAATCTGACGCGCCAGGACAATCTCTACGAAGTCGGCGCCGGCCTGGTCTGGACTTTCTTGCCGGGCTGGAGTTTGCGTCCGGAGATTCTCTACATTCGCGATCAGAGCAATGCGACCGCATTCAATTACAGTTCAACCGAAGCCTGGATCAACCTTCGCCTGGATTTCTAACCCATCTTGAACAGAACGAATCGCGGTTCTAAGTATTTGGTATGAACTGAACCAGCGAGCCAGATCAATTTTTAGGAGACGCTATGGCTACTGAACAAAAAATGTCGCGCTGGGGTTTGACCGCGATGGTAGTGGGCGGCATGGTCGGTGCCGGCATTTTCTCCTTGCCGCGCACCTTCGCGAATGCCACCGGGCCTCTGGGCGCGGTGATCGCCTGGGTCATCGCCGGTAGTGGCATGTACATGCTGGCGCGGGTGTTTCAGGCGCTGGCCGAACGTCGCCCCGACATCGATGCAGGCGTCTATGCCTACGCCCGCGAAGGCTTTGGTGACTACCCCGGCTTTCTCTCGGCTTTCGGCTACTGGATCGGCAGTTGCATCGGCAACGTGTCGTACTGGGTGCTCATCAAATCGACCTTGGGCGCGTTCTTTCCGATCTTCGGCGACGGCAACACGGCGGTCGCCATCGCAGTAGCCTCGGTCGGTATCTGGCTGTTTCACTTCCTGATCCTGCGCGGCGTGCAGCAGGCCGCCTTCATCAACAGCATCGTCACGGTGGCCAAGGTCATTCCGATCATGGTTTTCATCGTCATCACTTTCGTCGCTTTCAAGATGGACCTGTTCCGCTTCAACTTCTACGGCGGCGACCTGACCGTGGGC
>DATIUN010000148.1:0-1980 GCA_035466795.1 Azonexus sp.
TTTCTCCATAGGGCTTTTATTCTATTGTTGGCGCGTCTGGCGTAGTAAGCTTGGCTTGTCGCTCAGGCCGTATCGGTGGCTTGAGTTGGACTTCCCGAGGGCTGGGCAGGACGGGCTGATCAGGATTCCAGGGAGATTGGCAAGAGTCGACAAATGATTAACGATAAATTCATCCAATTTCTGAGCTAACCATGAAACAACTTGGTGGTCTGGACGAACTCTTCTTTGCCATGGAGCGGCCCAACCAGTGCATGCACGTTGCCGTACTGGGGGTTTACGATCCAAGCACGTCGCCGGGTGGCAAGGTCAGGTTGCGTGACATCATGGCGCACATTCGCGAACGGCTGGATGTCGCGCCGGTACTGCGCCGCCGCCTGGTTCGCGTGCCGTTCGATCTTGACCGCGCCTACTGGATCGACGAAGCGGAAGTCGACCTCGAATACCATATCCGCCACATTGCGCTTCCCAAGCCGGGCGACTGGCGGCATCTCTGCATTCAGGTCGCTCGTCTGCATTCGCTGGTTCTGGATCGCAACAAGCCGCTTTGGCAGGCCTATGTCATCGAGGGGATCGATAACGTCGCCGGCGTGAAGCCGGGCAGTTTCGCGATCTATATCAAGTTCCACCGCGCCGAGGTCGATGGCGAGGCGAGCGCGCAAATCCTGCGGGCATTGCATTCGCTGATCTCGATGCCGGAACACAGTCACATATCGCGGAAGCCGATCCTTGCCGATGCCATGCCGACGTCGGTCGAATTGTATGCGCGCTCGGCGGGCAATGCGGTGCCGCGGGTCGTCCGCCTGTGGCATACGGTTTCGGCAGCGACCCTGAAGATGACGTCGCTTGCCGGCAAGGTGCTATACAACCGGGCGGCCGGCGGGAGCCTGCGTGATCGTCTGCTGGAGCAACTGGCCTGGCCGAAGGAGCCGGTCAGAACGCGTTTTGCAGGGTCGGTTTCGTCGCGCCGCATCGTCGAGGGCGTCGGCTTCGATATGGCGAAGGTGCTGCGCGTCCGCAAGTGGGTCAGCGGGGCAACCACCAACGATGTCTTCATGGCGATCGTCGGCGGTGCCGTACGCCGCTATCTGCAGCAGTGCGGTGATCCGCTGCAGGCTGGTCTTGCAGCCGCGGTGCCGGCGTCGCATCAGGATATCCTGCCGGGCAGCGACCACGGCAACAAGGTGAATCAGCATCGTGTGCCCTTGCATGTCGAAGTCGAATCCGGGCTGGCGCGTCTGCGCGCCATCCGGCAATCCGCCGGAGAAACCCGCCAGACTGCCGATGTGATCGGCCACGACCTGCTCCGCCAACTGGCCGACGAACTGCCGACACGCATCACTTCGGCGGTGGTGGACAACCTGCTTGGCGATTATCTGAATATTGTCGTGTCCACGGTGCGCGGACCCGAGGTCCCGTTGTACCTTGCAGGGGCGCAGTTGAACCGCTTTTACCCGATTGGCGTGGTAAAAAACGGCGTCGGACTGAACATCACCGGCTTCAGCTATTGTGGAAACCTTTGGGCGACCGTGGTTTCCTGCCGCAAGATGATGCCGGATCCCGAAGTCTTCGCGAGTTGCCTGAATGAAAGCTTCGCTGAACTGGTGGCTGAAGTCGATCGCGAGGAAACGGGCCGGCTGGCCACGGCCGATGCGGTTTCCAAGCCGCGCGCCGGCAAGCGGCGCCTGTCGGCGCCGGCGGCGAGTCAACCGGAGCCGGGCAAGGCACCGCACCATCCGGTTCGGGCCCGGCTGTCTGCCAAGACGCCATACCGGAATGCCTAGCCTTGGTCGCCGCGCTTGCTCCGCTGCCATCGGCGCATTCCCGATTTAGGGAACGATGATGAAACATCTCTCAGGTATCGACAGCCTGTTTCTTGAAATGGATCATGGAAACCAGCTAATGCAGGTGGCGGCGCTCGGCATCTACGATCCGTCGACCGCGCCCGGCGGTGCGCTGCGTTTCAAGTCGGTACTCGATTTT
>DATIUN010000149.1:0-3542 GCA_035466795.1 Azonexus sp.
GGCATCCAGCTTGTCGGCGGGGCCATGGCAGTTGAGGCAGACATCGCTGACCGGCAGCGCCTTCATGTAGCGGAAGACCTGTTTGCCGTCGATGGTGACGATTTCGCTCTTCTCCATCGTGTCCAGCTTCTCGCCATTGGCAGCGCGAATATTGAAATCGGCGAGCTGACGTGCTTCCCACAAATCCGGCGTGGCGCGTTCGGCGTTACGCGTCTTGAGGCTGACACGACGAATCGCCCAGCCGGTCTCGTCGCGCTTTTCCTTGACCAGCTTCGGCGCTTCGTCCTTGCAGATCGGAATTGCCCCGGCGACACCCTTCGCGGCCACCGCCTCCTGCATGGCATTGACCACCTTGGGCACGACCGGCAACACGGTTTTCTTGGTCTCGGCGGTCAGCGCGGTGACATCCTGGGCGAGCGCGGGCAGCGCGGCAAGCAGCAACGTGAGCGAAAGGAATTTTTTCATGATTGGCTCCAGAGAAAATGATGGCCCATTTATTCTAAGACGACTGGCCAGAAATTCATCGGATTCGTTAAGCGCGGTCGACCTGCCGGAAAGCATGAAAATGAAAATGGCGGCGGTGAATCGGGCGGCAGTGCCCAGATGTGGGGCATGCAGGAAAAACCGTGGGCGCCACCCCAAAAAACAAAAGGCGACCAAGTGGTCGCCTTTCTGTTATCCGACCATACCAATGGTCGAAATCAGGATTACAGACCCACGATGGTCGCCCCCGGGTCAACGTTGCGCACCATGCTCAGAATCTTCATGCCATCGACGGTGTCCGGGTCGTATTTCACGATCAGCGCATGGGGATGCGCGTGATGATTGAATTCCGCACAATCGATGCCACTGCAACCCGCCAGCCTTCTTTCCAGATCGCTTCTTGCCGGTACATCCAGCTCCGGATGCACATGAATCAACATATCCGCCACGTTCATGATGATCTCCTCAGGTTGGTAAAAACAAGGGCGGTGCGAAAACCACCATACCCCACACACGGTTCCAACCCCCCATTGGCAATCCATCAGTTCGACCGAAGCGTGCGGCGATCGTTCTGAAAAAGTTTGCGTTGGGCCAGACCACCTTTTTTCAGGCAGACGCGCTGTCCGGGAGCCACCCTTCCTTCAGCGCTTCCCACCCAGAATCGACCCCAGCACCCCGCGCAGGATTTGCTGCCCCACGCTGCGGCCGACCGTGCTGGCCATGCCGCGGGCGGCGCTCTTGGCGGCTGCCTCGAGCACGCCTTCGCGGTGCCCGCCGCGCGGGCCGGTCGTGCCGCCGAGCAGGTCGCCGATGCTGTCGAGAATACCGCCGCCGGATTCCTGCGGGGCCGGGGCGCTTTGCTTTGGTTGCGGGACAGGGCGCGGCTGCGCCTGCTGACCGGCATGGTTGCCCCAGTCGTTGACATCGGGGCCGCCGCTGCCGGCCGGCGGGGCAGGAATGGCGCCGGGCGCGGGTCGGGCCGCAGCCGGCTTGCCGCGCAGCTTTTCGTAGGCGGATTCGCGGTCGACCGTCTGATCGTAGATGGCGTGGAAGGGTGAGGCCGTGATCACCGTCTTGCGCTCTTCGGCAGTCAGCGGACCGAGGCGGGAGGCCGGCGGGAAGATGATGCTGCGCTCGACGACGTTTGGGCGGCCCTTTTCATCGAGGAAGGAAACCAGCGCCTCGCCGACGCCAAGTTCGGTGATGACGGCGGCGGCGTCGAATTTCGGGTTGGCGCGCATGGTCTGCGCCGCTGACTGGACAGCCTTCTGGTCACGCGGCGTGAAAGCGCGCAAGGCGTGCTGGACACGGTTGCCGAGCTGGCCGAGGATTTTTTCGGGCACGTCGAGTGGATTCTGCGTAACGAAATAGACGCCGACGCCCTTGGAGCGGATCAGGCGGACGACCTGCTCGACCTTGTCGGTCAGGGCCTGTGGCGCATCGCTGAACAGCAGGTGGGCTTCATCGAAGAAGAAGACCAGCTTGGGTTTGTCGAGATCGCCCGCTTCCGGCAGTTGCTCGAAGAGTTCGGAAAGCAGCCAGAGCAGGAAGGTCGAATAGAGCGCCGGCGACTGGACGAGCTTTTCTGCGGAGAGGATGTTGATGACGCCACGTCCGTTTTCGTCGACCTTCATCAGGTCGTTGATGTTCAGCATCGGCTCGCCGAAGAAGCGGTCGCCGCCCTGTTGTTCCAGCGTCAGCAGACCACGCTGAATGGCGCCGATCGACGCGGTCGAGACATTGCCGTATTCGGTGGTGAAGGTCTTGGCGTTCTCGCCGACGTGCTGGATCATCGCCCGCAGATCCTTGAGATCGAGCAGCAGCAGGCCCTGGTCGTCGGCGATCTTGAACACCAGTTGCAGGACGCCGGCCTGGGTTTCGTTGAGGTTGAGCAGGCGCGCGAGGAGCAGTGGGCCCATGTCGGAAATCGTGGCGCGTACCGGGATGCCGCCTTCACCGAAAACATCCCAGAAGGCGACCGGGTTGGCGTAGGGAACGAAGCCTTCGAGGCCGAGTTCGTCGATCCGCTTCTGCAGCTTGGGGCTGACGACGCCGGCCGCGCCGGCGCCGGATAGGTCGCCTTTGACGTCAGCCATGAAGACCGGCACGCCGGCGAACGACAGGCGCTCGGCCATCGACTGCAGCGTGACCGTCTTGCCGGTACCGGTGGCGCCGGTAATCAGGCCGTGGCGGTTGGCCATCTGCGGTAGCAGGGCAGGGTAGCCGTCTTCGGACTTGGCGAGATAGAGGGGTTCGGACATGGCGGCTGACTCCGGCGTGATAAAATTCTTCGATTCTATCAATGCTCCGTACTTTTCGAGGAAAACCATGGCTGGTCACTCCAAATGGGCCAATATTCAGCATCGCAAGGGCCGCCAGGATGAAAAGCGCGGCGCCGCTTTCTCCAAGATCGCCAAGGAAATTACCGTCGCGGCCAAGCTGGGCGGCGGTGATGTCGGATTCAATCCGCGCCTGCGTGTCGCGGTCGACAAGGCCAAGGCGCAGAACATGCCCAAGGACAAGATCGACACCGCGATCAAGAAGGGCACCGGCGAGCTGGAAGGCGTCGAATACGTCGAGATCCGCTACGAAGGCTACGGCATCGGCGGCGCGGCGATCATGGTCGATTGCCTGACCGACAACAAGGTGCGCACGGTGGCGGAAGTTCGCCATGCTTTTTCGAAGTACGGCGGCAACATGGGGAGCGACGGCTGCGTGGCTTTCCAGTTCAAGCACTGCGGCCAGATGATCTTCGCCCCCGGCACCGACGAAGGGGCGCTGATGGATGCCGCCATCGAGGCCGGCGCCGAGGACGTGGCAACCAACGACGACGGCTCGATCGAAGTGCTGACCGCGCCGAACGACTTCATCGCCGTCAAGGACGCGCTGGAAGCCGCTGGTTTCAAGCCGGAATTCGGCGAAGTGACGATGAAGCCGGAGAACGAGAACGAATTCACCGGCGACGATGCAGTCAAAATGCAGAAGTTGCTCGACGCGCTGGAAAACCTCGACGACGTGCAGGAAATCTACACCACCGCCGTGATGGACGAATGAGCGCC
>DATIUN010000150.1:0-14590 GCA_035466795.1 Azonexus sp.
TGGGCGTACTTCCAGCAACTGGTGCTGGCGCCGATCAACGGCATCTACGGCTTGTTCAACTCCGAGACCGACTTCGTGGACACCGAGACGGTCGGGTTCATGTTCGGTCAGGTCGGCATCATCGTGTTCATCATGGCGATCGGCGCTTTCATCTCCGTGAGCTTCTCCACCAGAGCACTCGATGTGGCCGTGGCTGGTCTGGCGAACCGACTGCGTAGCAAGGGGTGGCTGCTCATAACCGCCGTGATGGTGCTGTTCTCGCTGCTCGGTTCAACCATGGGGTTCTCGGTCGAGACGCTCGGCTTCTACGCGCTCTTTCTGCCGCTGATGGCGGCGCTCGGCTACGACCGTCTGGTGACTGCGTCGATGATCATCCTCGGCGCGCTGGTCGGTGTCATGGGCGGCACCGTGAACCCGTTTTCCATCGGGGTCGCGGCGGGTGAAGCCGGGGTCTCGATCGGCGACGGCATAGTCTTGCGGGCCTTCCTTTGGGTCGTGCTGACTGCGATGGCAATTGGCTGGGTGCTGCGCTATGCCGCCAAAGTCCGCCAGGACCCCGGCGCATCGCTGGTCGGTTGGGATGACGACGGTGCGACGAATGCCGCCGCGCCCGACCAGGCTACATTCAAGGAGCGCGAGCTGCTGACGACCACGCAGAAGTGGGTGCTGGCGATCACGGTCTTCGCCTTCGGGCTGATGATCTTCTCGGTCATTCCCTGGTCCAGTGTCATCGGCGGCCATGCCGGCCCCGCCGATTACTATGCGACTCACGAGGTCGCCGGTGTCCGGCCGCTCTGGTTCGAGCTCAACTGGTGGTTCCCGCAGCTGGCGATGCTCTTCATCCTGGCCTCGGTGCTGGTCGGCATCGTGGCAGGCAAAGGCGAGAAGGAGACGGTGCGCCTGATCGCCGCCGGGGCATCGGACATGATGGGGCCGGCCATGGTGGTGCTGCTGGCAGGCGGCGTGTCGGCCATCATGACCAACACGCAGACACTGGATACGGTGCTCTTTTCGATGGAAAAGATGGTCAGCGGTGCGTCGGTGGCCGTCTTTACCTTCCTGACGGTGCTGGTGAACATACCGCTGGGGGTGCTGATTCCGTCCAGTTCCGGGCATGGGGCACTGGCGATGCCCCTGCTGGCGCCACTGGCCGACTTTGCCCAGGTCAGCCGCGCCACCACCATCACTGCCTGGATCATGGGCCACGGGTTGGCACTGATGGTCGCGCCGACCAGCGTCGTGCTCGTCGGCGGTCTGGCAATCGCCAGGGTTGGCTACGACAAGTACCTGCGGTTCGTCTGGCCGCTATGGCTGGCCATGTTCGTTGTGGCGACGGCCATCATTGCCGTCGCCGCGACCCTCAACTAGCTGCCACGATCCTTTTGGCATGGTCATTGCGTCGCAAATCATCTGTCCGGAGCACCTTGCGCGCGGCTGGCGACTGATGCCGTTGGGCCGGAGTTTCCGGTCCGCTGGCGTCCTTGCCAAGGCTCAACATGGCGCAGCCTGCAACGGTCGGTTCGAATATAATCTCGCCATCTGAATGGAACGCTGTCGGCGGTGCGCGCGGCGGTGGCCTGCCTGAATCAAGTCTGTTTTCACCTTGGGGATGGAGTATGTCATTGACTGACCGCAAGCTTGCAGCGAGCAAGTTGAATTGGATGGCCATCGGCTCGGCGCTGACGTTTCTCGTTGCCTGCCAGCCGGCCGAGGAGACAGTCGCCCCGGAAATCCGGCCGGTACGGGCGGTGACCGTCGAGTCCGCTGGCAGCGGTGAAACGGTGGCGCTAACCGGCAGGATACAGGCGGAATCCGAAGTCAATCTGGCGTTTCGCATCGACGGGCGCATGATCAGCCGGGCGGTGAATGTTGGTGACACGGTCACGGCCGCCCAGGAAATCGCGCGACTCAATCCGGAAAATGAGGAAAACGGTCTGCGTGCGGCGGAAGCCACCCTTCAGGGGGCCCGCGGGCAGCTCATCGAGGCGCGCGCCAACGAAGAGCGCAACCGTTCGCTGCTGGCGCAGAACTTCATCTCACAGGCGGCTTTCGATCGGATCACGCAAGTTGCAACCAGCGCCCAGGCGCAGGTCGACGCAGCGCAGGCGCAGGTCAGCATCTCCCGCAATCGGCTCGGTTACACGCGACTGCTGGCCGATGCCGGTGGCGTGGTGACGGCAGTCGGCGCCGAGCCAGGAGAGGTTGTCCAGGGTGGGCGCATGGTCGTTCAGGTTGCGCGCAAGGATGGTCGCGATGCTGTTTTTGACGTGTCCGCACGCCTCAAGGACATCGCGCCGGCAAACCCGGAAATTACCGTAACCCTGGCGAGCGATCCGGCGGTGAAAGCCAAGGGTCGGGTGCGCGAGGTTTCGCCGCGCGCCGACCCGGTGACCGGAACCTTCGCGGTTCGCGTCGGACTGATCGACCCGCCGACCGCAATGCGACTGGGAACCACCGTAACCGGGCAAATGCAGGTCGGCGCACCGCAGGGAATCGAGCTTCCCGCGTCGGCGCTGGTCCGCGCCGAAGGCCGGTCGGCGGTGTGGGTCGTCGACCCGCAGGCGATGACGGTTTCCTTGCGCACCATCGAACTGCAAGCCTCCGACCCGGAGAAGGTCAGGGTGGCGGCGGGCCTGAACCCGGGCGAGATCGTCGTTGCCGCGGGCGTGCAGGCCTTGCGCCCGGCTCAGAAGGTCCGCCTGCTCAAGGCGCAGCCATGATCGGCCCGAATCTGTCGGAATGGGCGCTGGCCAACCGCTCGCTGGTCATCTTCCTGATGATCGTCGCGGTGGTCGCCGGGACGCTCTCCTTCCAGCGTCTCGGACGTGGCGAGGACCCTGCCTTCACCTTCCGGACAATGGTGGTCAGCGCCGCCTGGCCGGGCGCCACGGTCGAGGAAACTCTGGATCAGGTCACCGAACGTCTAGAGCGAACGATTCAGGAAACCGACTATCTCAACCGGGTGCGCAGCTACACCACGGCCGGCCAGACAACGATCTTTGTCGATCTGAAGCAGTCGACGCCGCCGCACAAGGTACCCGACATCTGGTATCAGGTGCGCAAGAACATCGGCGATATGCGCGGCTCGCTGCCGGCCGGTGTCATCGGACCGGGTTTCAACGACGACTTCGGCAGCACCTTCGGCATCATCTATGCCTTTACCGCCGATGGCTTCAGTTTCCGCGAGCTGCGCGATTATGTCGAAGCGGCGCGTTCGCGCCTGCTGCACGTCCCCGATGTGTCAAAAATCGAAGTGCTCGGCGCGCAGGAGGAGCGAATATTCATCGAGTTCTCGACCGAGCGCCTGGCCGCCTTGCGCCTCGACTACCAGACAATTCTCGCGTCGCTGCAGGCGCAGAATCTTGTGCGGCCGGCGGGCACCATCCAGACCGCGCAGGAGCGCGTGTTACTGCGTGTCAGCGGTTCCTTCGATTCGGAACGCGACATCGAATCCGTCAATCTCGTTGCCGGCGACCGCATCTTCCGACTTGGCGACATTGCCACGGTGCGGCGCGGTTTTTCTGATCCGCCGCAGCCGATGTTCCGCGTCAATGGCAAGCCCGCGATCGGCCTCGCCATCGCCATGCGTGACGCCGGTGATATCCTGGCGCTGGGTCGCAACGTCCGCAGCGTAATGGCGGACGTCAGCGCCAACCTGCCGCACGGCATCGAGCCGACGCTGGTCGCGGATCAGGCTGTCAGTGTCGACGTCGCGATCAACGACTTCATGACCTCACTCTGGCAGGCGATCATCATTATCCTCGTCTGCAGCTTCCTGAGCCTCGGCGGACGGCCCGGCGCCGTCGTCGCGCTGGCCATTCCGCTGACGCTGGCGGTCGTGTTCGCCGTGATGAACATTGCCAATATCGACCTCCACCGCATTTCGCTCGGTGCGCTGATCATCGCGCTGGGACTGCTGGTCGACGATGCGATGACGACCGTCGATGCCATGCTCCGCCGCCTCGGCGCGGGCGACAGCATGGATGATGCGGCTACCTTCGCCTACCGCACGCTGGCAGCACCCATGCTGATCGGTGCACTGGTCACGATCGCAAGCTTCGTGCCGATCGGCTTCGCCAGAAGTAACGCTGGTGAGTACACTTTCGACATCTTTTCGGTGGTCGGCATTTCGCTCATCGCGTCGTGGCTGGTTGCGGTGGTCTTCGGACCGCTGCTCGGCAAGGCCATCCTGAAAGCGCCCAAGGTCGAGGCGGAGCCAAAGCCGAGCAAGATGGTCGCTGCCTACAGCGCCTTCCTGCAAGGCGCGATCCGTGCTCGATGGCTGACCATCGGCCTGACGCTGGCCGCTTTCGTCGCCGCCCTGTTCCTGCTGCGCTACGTGCCGCAGCAGTTCTTTCCGTCCTCCGACCGGAGCGAATTGACCGTGGGCATGACGCTGCGGCAGAACGCCTCGATCTACGCGACCGAGACGCAGGCCATGCGCCTCGAAGCGTTCCTGAAAGACGACCCCGACATTGACCACTACAGCACCTATGTCGGCCGCGGCGCGATCCGTTTCATCCTGACGCTAGATGTCCAACTGCCCAACCCGTTCTTTGCCCAGTTCGTGATCGTCACCAAGGACCTCGAAGCGCGTGAGCGGGTTCAGGCCAAGCTGGAGAAAGTGCTCGCCGAGCAGTTTCCCGAGGTCGTCGCGCGCGTCTCGCCGCTCGAACTGGGGCCACCGGTCGGCTGGCCGCTGCAATACCGGGTGACCGGCCCGGACAAGGACGAAGTGCGCAGAATCGCGCTTGAGCTGGCCCAGGTGATGGGTTCCGACACCCGGACACGTTACATCAACTACGACTGGATGGAGCCGGCCCGGCAATTGCGCGTTAGCGTCAACCAGGATCAGGCGCGGCAGCTTGGCATCAGCTCGGCGGCCCTGGCCGCCGTGCTCAACGCCAAGGTGACCGGCTCGACGGTAACGCAGGTGCGCGATGACATCTACCTGGTCAATGTCGTGGCGCGTGCGGTCGAAGAGGAGCGTGCCTCGTTCGGGTCGCTGGCGTCGCTTCAGGTGCCGACGCCGAGCGGGCGCATGGTGCCCTTGAGCCAGTTTGCGACGGTGGTCGAGGAGCAGGAGTTCCCGCTCGTCTGGCGTCGCAATCGGCTGCCCACCCTTACCGTTCGTGCCGACGTGGACCACAGCGTCCTGCCCGATGCGGTCGTCGGCGCGCTGGCGCCGAAGATTGCCGAATTGAACGCCAGGCTGCCCTCACAGTACAAGATCGAAACCGGCGGGATGTACGAGGAAAGCGCTATCTCGAGCGCCTCGGTGTTCGCGGTTGTGCCGCTGATGATCGTGCTGATGCTGACGACGATGATGGTGATGCTGGGGAGCTTCCGCCGCCTGGCGATGGTGGTCGCCGTGCTACCGCTCGGGCTGATCGGCGTCGTCCTTTCGCTACTGCTGTTCAACAGGCCGCTCGGTTTCGTGGCCATCCTCGGCGTCCTCGCGCTGATCGGCATGATTGCCAAGAACACGGTGATCCTGATCGTGCAGATCGAGACCGACCGTGCGGAAGGCAAGAACGTTCTCGAGGCGGTACTCGCCTCGGCGACCTCGCGGCTCCGGCCGATGGTTTTGACAGCGATCTCGACCGTGCTCGGTCTGCTGCCGATCGCGCCGACCGTGTTCTGGGGGCCGATGGCCTTCGCCATCATGGGCGGTCTGTTGGTGGCGACGCTGCTGACGCTGATCTTCCTGCCGGCGCTCTATGTGACGGTCTTCGGCGGCAAGCCGCCGGCACCGGAGACAGCGGGGACACGGTGAGTTTCGCGTTGCGCACGGCGCTGGTTCGCGGGATCCTGTTCCTGGTGTTCTGGGTGGCCCTGATCGGCTTCTCCCTCTCCGCGCTGGCGGTTGGCGCCGTCGCTGCGGCCGGCGCGACCTGGGTCAGCCTGCATTTGCTGCCGCCCGGGCCGCAGCGCGTGCGACTCGGCGCGCTCGCTGCGTTGCTGCCGCGCTTCCTGTGGCAATCGCTGCTCGCCGGCTGGGATGTCGCGCGCCGTGCCTTCGATCCGCGTCTGCCGTTGCATCCCGGTTTTGTCGCGTTTCGCAGCGCCCATGCGCCTGGCCATTTGCGCAATACCTTCGCCACGATCTCCAGCCTGATGCCGGGCACCTTGCCGTGCGGCGAAAACGCCGATGAGATCATTTTCCACTGCCTCGATGTCGGGCAACCTGTTCTGGAGCAACTGGCAGCGGAAGAAAAGGTGCTGGCTCGCGTGCTCGATGAGGCGCCAGACGATGCCTGAGTTTCTTGCCGTTGCCACGCTCCTGGTGCTGCTGGCGACAGCGCTCGGCCTGATCCGCCTCCTGCGCGGCCCCGGCGATGCCGAGCGCATGATGGCAGCCCAGTTGTTCGGCACCGGCGGGGTCGCGGCCTTGCTGCTGGGGGCGACGATTGTCGATCCCTCGATTGCCGACGCCGCGTTGACACTGGCGCTACTGGCGGCTTTCGCTTCGGTCGCCTTCGTCAAGTATGGCGGTGCACTCGGCAGGTCATCGACGCCGGAGTCGGGGGAGGACGAATGAGCCTGCTGCTCGACTTGTGGACCATCGTCGCGGTTTCGGCCGGCGTCTTTTTCTTTCTCGCCGGTACCGTGGGGTTGCTGCGTTTCCCCGATACGCTGACCCGCCTGCATGCGCTGACCAAGGCGGACAATCTTGGCCTGGGGCTCGTCGTACTTGGCTTGCTGCCGCGCGTCAGCAGTCCGCTGGCCGGTCTCAAGCTGGTCTGTGTGTGGCTGCTGGTGATGCTCGCCGGCGCAATCGGTTCGCAGTTGATCGCGCGCGTTGCCCGGCGCTCAGGGCCACCGGCATGAACATGCCACTACTTGTCGACGGCAGCCTGGTCGTTCTGATTCTGGCCGTTGCCATCTGGACCATCGCCGTCCGCGATTCCTTCGCCGCCGTCGTCGGTTATGCCATTTACGGCCTGATGCTGGCGCTTGCCTGGGTACGCCTGGCGGCGATCGACGCGGCGTTGACCGAAGCGGCGATCGGCGGCGGTCTGACCGGCGTTCTACTGATTCGTGCGGCCGTCCGTCTGCGCCCAACCGAATCCGTGGTTGCTGTTGAAACGCCCGGACGGTTCGTGAAGGCACTGGCGGCAGTGCTGGCGGGAACCGTTTCAGCGGCGCTGGCGGTGGTCGTTCTGTCGCTCCCCGTGCCGGCGCCCACGCTGGCCCCGGAGGTGGCCGGGCATATCGCCAGCACCGGTCTCGGCAATGCGGTCACCGCGGTATTGCTCGCTTTCCGGGCGACCGACACCTTGCTCGAGGCGGTGGTGCTGGTGTTTGCGCTAATCGCAGTGTGGTCGCTGGCACCGGACCGCCTCTGGGGAGGGCGCCCCGGGCCACGCTACCACCTGGAGGCGAACGGGATGCTCGCCTATCTGGCCCGCCTGCTGCCACCGCTCGGGATCATCGTCGCGATCTACGTTTTCTGGGTCGGGGCTGATCTGCCCGGTGGCAAGTTCCAGGCCGGCACGCTGCTGGCGGCGATGTGGCTGCTGGCCATCATGGCGGGGCTGACCGATGCGCCGCCGGTCAGCCGGGGCTGGCTGCGCGTTGCGCTGGTGACCGGCAGCGCGGTGTTTCTGGCCATCGGCTTTGCCGGCGTGCCGCTGGCGGGAGCGTTTCTCGCCTATCCGGCGGGCTATGCCAAACCTTTGATTCTTGTCATCGAGGCGGCATCGATGCTGTCCATCGCCGTTACCCTGGCGCTGCTCGTTCTCGGGCCGCCGGAGCGGAGTGCGCAGCAATGAACGCGTCGATGTTGTACGGCATGTGTGGCTCGGCGCTGGTCGGGATCGGCCTTTACGGCCTGATCGTCAATCCCCAGCCGCTGCGCAAGATACTCTCGTTCAACCTGATCGGCAGCGGCGTCTTCCTGCTCTTCGGCGTCATCGCCCGGCGCGGGGCGGCGCTCGGCATGGGCGGCGATCCGGTGCCGCAAGCGCTGGTCATCACCGGCATCGTCGTCGCCTTCTCGGCCACCGCGCTGGCCGTCGCTCTGCTATTGCGCCTCCAGGAAGCCAGTGGTTCCGCCACCCTGTCGTCGCCGGAACCAGCGGATCCGCCTGACGCATGAGCGCGCTGCCGATACTCATCCCTGAGACAACGACAGCGGGTGGTTTCCTGCTCGTCCTGGCGCTTGTCTTGCCGCTCGCCGGTGTTTTCGCCGCGCTGACCCTGGGTGGGCGCAACGCCCGGCGGGTGGTCATGCTGGCAATTCCGGCCGGACTCGCACTGGCCGTCGCAATTGGCGTCGAACTGGTGCAATCCGGCCACACGCTGGTCTATCTGCTGGGTGGCTGGGCGCCGCCGCTCGGCATTGCCTTGCGCGCCGACGGCCTGTCGGTGGTCATGCTGCTGACGACGACGGTGGTTCTGCTGGCTGTAGCGCTGTTTGCGTACAGCGATTTCCAGGTGCCGGAGAACGGGCATGAGGTGCGTGCGCCGTTCATGTTCTGGACGCTGCTGCTGGCGGTCTGGGGGGCGCTCAACGCGGTATTCCTGGCTGGCGATCTGTTTACGCTGTATGTCGCGCTCGAACTCCTGACCTTCGCCGGGGTGCCCCTGGTCAGTCTCGAAGGCCGCTCCGAAACCTTGCAGGCCGCGTTGCGCTACCTGCTGTTCGCCCTGCTCGGCTCGGTGCTGTATATGCTCGGCGCCGTCCTGCTCTACGGTACCTACGGCACCCTCGATATCGCGCTGCTGGCCGAACGCGTCCGGCCGGTGCCGGCGGTCATCGCCGCCGCGGCACTGATGACCGTCGGGCTGCTGGCGAAGACGGCGCTGTTTCCGCTTCACCTCTGGTTGCCGCCGGCCCATGCCGGGGCGCCCGCAGCTGCCAGCGCGGTGCTGTCGGCGCTGGTCGTCAAGGGCTCGTGGTTCCTCGTTGTGCGGTTATGGTTCGATGTGATGCCTGGCGTGGTGACGCCATCCGCAGCGCAACTGCTCGGGGCACTCGGCACGGCGGCCATCGTCGTCGGGAGTGTCGTCGCGCTTCGGCAGGAGCGCTTGAAGCTGCTCGTCGCTTATTCGACGGTGGCGCAGATCGGCTATCTGTTTCTCATGTTCCCGCTCGCCTTCGGCTCCATCGGCGATGTGCCAGCGCACGGCGCTGCTCTGACCGGTGGACTATTGCAAGTAGTGTCACATGCGACTGCCAAAGCCGGAATGTTCATGGCGGCCGGCCTCATCTATGCGGCGCTTGGACACGACCGCATCGCCGACCTCGCCGGCGTTGCCCGGGCGATGCCCGTCACCGTGCTGGCTTTTGCGCTGGCCGGCCTCGCCCTCATGGGTGTCGTGCCTAGCGGCGCCTATCTTGCGAAGAAGCTGATGCTCGATGCCGCCGACGGCTCCGGGCAGGGGTGGTGGGTAGTCGTCTTGCAAGGCGGCGCGGTGTTCACCGCAGGGTATGTGGTGCTGGTGCTGGTCAGTGTCCTGCGCAGTCGCTCCGGTTCAATGCCCTTGGTGAAGCCCGTTTCCCGGCTGTCCGAGCTCGCCGCGCTGGGGCTCTCCACGAGTTCGCTGCTGCTCGCGTTTGCTGCACTGGGGCCGGTTCCGGGCGATCTCGTATCGAGCCCACTCGCACCCAAGGAGCTGGGGACGACTCTGGCCGTGGTTCTGGGCGGTGCACTGCTAGCGCTTGGGCTTTCTCGTCGGTCATTATTCGGGGCTGCGCCGGTTGATTCAGCAGCGAATGAAGGCGCGCTACGCCGTTCTGTGGTTGCGGTGGGCGCGGCATTCGAACTGGCCGACCGGCTCATTCGGCGCTGGCAGTTCGCAAGTATCGGCTTGCTTATGCTGGTAGCACTGTTAGGTGGACTCCTGGTTTTCGGCTCCCCGGGGTGATTGCTGCCCGGCATGGGGACGCCGAAGCGGTTATGATCGGCCTTGTCGTCGATCGTCGTGGGCAGCCCTCTGTTCATGGGGCTGATCCGCCGGGAACGCCGCCATGTCTAGCCGGCGTTCAAGTGTTGGTTCGGCTATGACGCTGGGCTGGCGTATTCCTTGACCCGTCGGGGGGTGTCTGATAATTTCCGTAACGATTCTTTCAGTCGCTTCAGCTGTGATTTTCCGTTCTCGCCGTCATAGGGGTTTTCCATGAAAAGATTCGTCATCGGGGCGCTCGTCGCGGGTACCCTTTTCGCTACCGGGGCGCTTGCCCAACAGGCGCCCAATACGCTGGCCAAAATCAAGGCGGCGAAGGTGATCAACGTCGCATTTGCCGCCGACTCGCTGCCATTTTCGTTCGTCGGCCAGGACAAGGCACCGGCCGGCTATTCGATCGACCTCTGCAAACGCGTGATCGCCCGGATCGGCCAAGTGGTGGGCAATCCCGATCTCAAGGTCAACTGGATCGCCGGTTCCACCGCCGAGCGCCTGCAAATGGTGCGTTCCGGCAAGGCAGAACTGGATTGCGCCAACACCACGCAGACGCTGGCACGGCTGGCCAATGTCGATTTTTCCAGCCTGATCTTCGTCGATGGCGGCGGCGTCATCCTGCGCGCCGACTCTCCGGTCAACAGCATTGCCGAACTGGCCGGCAAGAAGATCGCCGTGCTCAAGGACACCACCACCGAAAAACGCCTCCGGGCCATCGCGCCGGACAACCTGCCCGGAACGCAGATCCTGCCGGTGACCGATGCCCGGGAAGGGCTGGTCATGCTCGAATCGGGTGCGGTCGATGCCTATGCCGGTGATCGCATCAAGCTGGTCGGCCTGGCCGTGCAGAACAACCCCGGAAAATTCGTGCTGCTCACCGAAGAGCTGTCCTTCGAACCGTATGCGATCGCGCTGCCGCTGGGCGACTCGGCCCTACGCCTCGAGGTCAACCGGGCGCTGACCCAGGTCTACCAGAGCGGCGAAATCGAAACGATCTTTGCCAACTGGCTGGGCAAGCTGGGCCGCCCGACCGGCTTGCTGGCGGCCATGTATCTGCTCTACTCGATTCCCGAGTAGTCGTTACCCGTCAATATGAATGAGGATCAAGGAATGAATATCAAGCAATTCGGGCGCGCGGTCGCGCTCAGCCTCGCTGTGGCGACGGTATCGATGCTGGCCGGCTGCGAAACCCAACCGGCGTTTCAGGTGTCTCAACCGGGTTCCCGCGTTGGCACAGTCGAGTCCATCCGCTCGCAGACGGTTCAAAACAACAACGCCACGCTGGGCGCCATCGGTGGCGCGCTGGTCGGCGGCATTCTCGGCAACCAGGTCGGCCAGGGTTCCGGGCGGACGGCGGCGACCGTGGTCGGTGCTGCCGGTGGTGCCTATGCCGGCAATCGCATGGCCAGCGGCACGTCGCTGGTCTGGATCATCGGTATCCGCTACGACGACGGCTCCTTCGCTACCGTTCAGCAAACCTCTTCGCCGGCCGTGCGCATCGGCGACCGGGTGCGGGTCGGCAATTCCGGCATGGAAATCCTGCGCTAAATTCAGCGCGGGCAGTTTTCCGCGGACCTGCGTTTCAGCGCCGTTCGGGAAACTGCTCCATTGCAACATGCGCATCATGAAAGTTCGCTAAGCTCGATCCTGAAACGGGATGAATCCATGAAATCAATCAAACTGCTGGGGCTGCTCGTCGCACTCGCTCTTCCCGCCACTGCTACGCTGGCCGCCGAACGGGCACTGATCTGCTTCGGCAACGAACCCTCTTGGCGTCTTGACCTGCCGGGGGATGGCGAGGCGCGCTTTTCGCTGCCGGATGGGCAGTCGATGCGCTTTCGCGGTCGCGAGTCACGCATCGAGCCGCGCAAGGAGTCCATCTGGCGCGGCCGGATCCGTGGCGGCGGTGAGTTGGTGGCCTTCCTGAAGGATGGCGCGTGTAGCGATGGCATGTCCGACACTGTGCATCCGCTGTCGATCAACCTCTCCCTGCCCGATGGCCGGCATTACGCGGGCTGTTGCCGCGTGCCGGCAGCGCCGGCGCCAACGGCGACCCTGGAAGGCGCCGACTGGCGTTTGCTGGTGCTGCCCGGCAAGACGGTACCTGGTGGTAACGGCGCGCCGACGGCGCGCTTCGAGGGCGGTCGGGTTTCCGGTTTTTCCGGCTGCAACCGTTTTATGGGCAATTACACGGTCGACCGCGACAAGCTGACCGTCGGCACCCTGGCGGGCACGATGATGGCCTGCCCCGAGCCGGCGATGGCGGTGGAAAAGGCCTTTCTGTCATCCCTCTCCGGCACGCTGACGCCGAGCGTGGCGGGCAATCGCCTGAGCCTGACACCGGTCGCGGGCGGCAATGCCCTGCAATTCGAGCTCGAACCCAAACCGTCGCTCGCAGGCGTCAAATGGGAGGTCACCGGCTACAACAACGGGCGCCAGGCCGTCGTCGGTCCGCAGCTCGGCACCCAACTCACCATCGCCTTCAAGGATGGCAAGGTTTCCGGCAGCAGTGGCTGCAACAGCTTCCACGGCCCGTTCAAGGCCGATGGCAATGCACTTTCCATCGGGCCGCTGGCGACGACGCGCAAGTGGTGTTCCAAGGAGGGTGTCATGGAGCAGGAAAGGGAGTTCATCTCCGCGCTGCAGACGGCGACGACCTGGGCGATCGACCGCGGCATGCTCGACGTCCATCGCAAGGACGGCGAACGCGTGCTGACCGCGAACGTGGCGGGCAAGTAGGTCATGGCAGGCGGGTTTTTCACGCAAGGCGGGGCGCACGGACGCCGCTCGCCCGTGCTCTGGATCGTCGCCCTGACGGTAGTCGCCGTGGCTGCGGCGCTGCTGTTGCCGGCCGTTCGCCAGCCGCTCGAATACCATGATTTTGCCGACCAGCGTCATGCTCACGGGATCGACAACTTTCTCGATGTTGTCTCGAACGCGGGTTTCCTGGTCTTCGGGGTGATCGGGCTATTCATCATCGGCAAAGGGCGTGCCTGCTTCGAGCGTCCGGCCGAGCGCTGGCCCTACATAATCTTTTTTGCCGGCTTGGTGCTGACGGCGGCAGGCTCCGGCTACTACCACCTGGCGCCGAACAACGAAACGCTGTTCTGGGATCGCCTGCCGATGACCATCGCCTTCATGGGACTGGTGGCAGCCCAGATCGTCGACCGCATCAGCGTTCGTGCCGGACTGGTACTGCTGCCGCCGGCCCTGCTGATCGGTGCAGCATCGGTCATTTACTGGCTGATCACCGAACGTATGGGGGCGGGCAACGTGATTCCCTACGGCATCCTGCAGGCCTATACGATTCTGGTCGTGCTGCTGCTGGCCATAGTGAATCCATCACGCTACACGCGGGGCAACGATATTTATTGGGTGTTTGCGTGGTATGCGTTGGCCAAGGTGCTGGAGACCTTCGACGAGGACGTGCTGGCACTCAGCGGGATGCTCAGCGGTCACACGTTGAAGCATGTGGCGGCGGCCTTCGCCGGTTTCTCGGTTTGTCGCATGTTGTTGAAACGCACGCTCCGGGAGGCCGGGCGGGACTGATTCCAGGAGGCGCAAGATGCGTTATGTTTACATATTGTTGATCGTGCTGGCCGTGGGAATCTTGCTGCTGTTCAAGGTTCAGAACCTCGCGGCGGTCACGGTGTCCTTCCTTGGGGCCGACATCACGATGTCCCTGTCCTTCCTGATTTTCGTTGTCTATGTTCTGGGTATGCTGACGGGTAGTTCCGTTTTCGGGCTGCTGCGCAGTTGGACTCAGGGCGCCATGCAGAAGCAGCGTTGAAGTGTTTTTTTACTTGAAAGGTTAGTAATGAGCAATTTTTGGGATTTTATGTGGCTGATTCTCTCCACGTTCGTTTTCGTGGCCTATCTTTTGATCCTCTTCCAGATCGTCGCCGACCTCTTCCGCGACAGCGAACTCGGCGGCGGCTCCAAGGCGCTGTGGCTGATCGGCCTGATCTTCGTGCCGATGCTGACGGCACTTGTCTATGTGATCGCGCGCGGCAACGGCATGGCGATCCGCCAACGGGCGGCGATGGAGCGTTCGAAGTCGGAGGCCGAGTCTTATATCCGGCAGGTTGCCGGTAAATCGCCGGCCGAGCAAATCGCCGATGCCAAGGCCTTGCTCGACGCCGGCACCATTACTCAGGAAGAATACGCCAAGCTCAAGTCCAAGGCACTGGCCTGATTTATTGCCAAGTCGGCATGCTCGCGAAAATGGCCTGTTTTTCGGGGTCGACCGCGACAGTGCCGGCTTGCCAGCGTTTTGTACTGAAATTTTTGTGAGGCTCTGAATATGACTGTTGCCAAAGGCAATAAAGGCGCCAAGGGCGCCGAACGCGCGCCGGTGCTTGTCGACCTGGCGTTGCAAGGCGGCGGCGCACACGGAGCCTACACCTGGGGCGTGCTCGACCGCCTGCTTGAAGAGTCGTGGCTGAAGTTCGACGGGATTTCCGGCACCTCGGCCGGCGCCATGAATGCTGTGGTGATGGCACATGGCCTGAACGAAGGCGGCCCGCGGGGCGCGAAAGTTGCGCTCGAGACTTTCTGGAAGCGGGTGGCCGATGCGGCCTTGCTGAGCCCCTTCCGGCGTGGCCCGCTCGAAATACTGACCGGCAAATGGACGCTCGATTTCTCGCCGGCCTTCGTCGCCGCCGATTTTGCGGCGCGTCTGTAT
>DATIUN010000151.1:0-6786 GCA_035466795.1 Azonexus sp.
CGCAGAGTTGGCAGTAACGCCAGAACCAGCCGCGCTGCTGGTAGCGCTCGGGGATGGTGACGCTGGCGATGACCAGGAGCTCGCCGAGCACTGTGCCGTCGACCAAGGTCCGCTTTCGCCAGTAGCGCAGATAGACTTTGAATCCGCCGAAGGCAAGCCAGCGCGGCATCGGCAGCAGCTCTGATGCCTGCGCCTCCTCGAAATAGGCAAGGGTTTGCGCTTCCACCGAGGGTAGCCGGCGCACTCTTCCGCTTTTCTGGCTCATGCTGCGTGCCCTCCGAAGTTCACCCGGATAACGTTGGCGGGGAACCCGCCGGACGCGCTGCGCGCCGGACGCACCGGCAGGTCGAGCGATTCAGTCTTGACGACGGTCCGCCTGCGGCCGCGATGGACATAGGCCTTGACGCTGCCAACCCGGATGCCGTCCATCTGCTCCGCCAGCCTACCGGTACACAGGTGCGCATAACGCTGTACCATCCGCGGATCGCGGTGACCGGAGATGGCCTGTAGTTGCAGGAGCTGGAAACGCCCGGACTCGGCGAGCCGGCTGATGGCCTCGTGCCGCAGGTCGTGGAAATGGAAGTCCGCGACGCCTGACGCCGGCAGCACCCGCCGGAAGAAAGCGATTTTCAGGGCATTGGCGGTCAGCGGCAGCAGGTGGCGGTCGGCGTCGCCGGCCTCGGCGGCCAGGGCGGCGAGGACCTGCAGGGCGCGCGTCGTCAGCGGCACACGACGCGGCCGCCCGTTCTTGGTATCCCGCAAACAGGCCGCGCGCCTTTCGAGGTCGATGTCCGCCACCGTCAGGGAGAGCAGTTCGCTGCGCCGCATTGCGGTCTCGAGGGCGAGCACGATGGCGGGCTCGACATAAGGATTCTCGTCGGCCCGGGCCGCCGCCAGCAGCCGCCGCTCTTCGTCGGCGGAAAGCCGCCGGTCGCGCTCGTTGAAGTAGCGCGGACGGCGCAATCCCTTGAACGGGCTCTCGACGGGCGCGATTTTCCAGACATCATCAGCGTAGCGCAGGACCTGTGAAATCAGGTCGAGGTCGCGGTCGACCGTCGCTGGCGCGACGTCGGCCAGGCGGTCGGCGATGAAATCCTGCAGGTCCACTGTGGCCAGCGCCGCCAGCTTCTTGTCGACAAAAGGCTCGTCGCGCATCAGGCGCTGCAGGCGGTTCGTTTCAACGTCGGCCCCCTTATGGCTGGGAACTACCTCAACGAGGTAGCGCTGCATCAGCTCACGCAATGTCCATCGGGCAGCACTGGCGTAGTCGCGGACGATGCTGACCGACAGGTTGGCTTCGATGTGCAGTCGCGCCTGCTCGGCTTGGGCCGGGGTATCGAAGGTGATGAATTGCGGCGCCATGCCTTTGCGCCGGACGCGCAACTGGAAAGCAGTTTCAAGCTGAGTCAGCTGGGCCCGGTGTCCCGCGGCACAGAGGTCGGCACAGTAGCGGGCCGCGTCAGGCCGGCGGCCGGCGGAGAAGCTGCGGTCGAGGTCCGGCCGCGCACGGACGCTGACGGACCAGGGGGAGCGGTTGGTGATGTTGCCGGCGGCAACGGAAGGTTTGGACATGCTTGGTCTCCAGGACTGTGGAGTACCGTATAGGTATCAGGCGATCAGCAACGCTGAATTTCCGCCGCACACGCGTGAAAAAGGCTTGGCGCAGGATTGGAGCAAGAATGGCGCATAAGCCAGAAACGTATGCGCCAATCACCCGCAAGCCAATTGAAAAACCCCTGTAACTCAATGAGTTACAGGGGTTCCAATTGGTCGGAGTGACAGGATTCGAACTTGCGACCCCTGCGTCCCGAACGCAGTGCTCTACCAGGCTGAGCTACACTCCGATGCAGGCTGAAAGGCGATCAGTGATCCCTCTCAACTGCAAAGAGCGACAATTGTAGCAGAGCTTCCCGATAATTTGTATCCCTCAGACATTGAATTGCCTCTCTGGCACGCTCCGCTTCCAGCTCGGCCTGGCGACGCGCATGACCCAGCGCTCCGGTCGCATGAATGGCTGCCAGCACCGCTGCAAAATCATCCCGACCTCCCTCCTCGATGGCCAGGCGAACGCAGGCTGCCTGTTCCGGCGTCCCGTGTTGCATCACGTAAATCAGCGGCAGCGTCGGTTTGCCTTCTGCCAGATCGTCGCCAATATGCTTGCCGGTATCCGCCTCGTGGCCGGAATAATCGAGTACGTCGTCGACCAGCTGGAATGCCGTTCCCAAATGCATGCCGTAATCGGCCAACGCCCGCTCGACGTCGGGCGTCGCTCCGCCCAGAATGGCACCAAGCTGGGCTGCTGCTTCGAAAAGCTTGGCCGTCTTGTAGCGGATGACCTGCAGATAACGCTGCTCATCGACATCAGCATCGTGACAATTCATCAACTGCAGAACTTCGCCTTCGGCAATCACGTTGGTCGCATCGGAAAGGACACGCATGACCCGCATGTCGTCGACCTCCACCATCATCTGGAATGCGCGCGAGTACAGGAAGTCGCCAACCAGAACGCTGGCCGCATTGCCGAACATGGCATTGGCTGTATTGCGACCGCGCCGTAACTCGGATTCATCCACCACGTCATCGTGCAGGAGCGTCGCGGTATGGATGAATTCCACCACCGCCGCCAGATCATGATGATGGCGGCCCGAATAGCCCATGGCACCAGCCGCCAGCAGGACGAGCGCCGGCCGCATGCGCTTGCCGCCCGCGCCGATAATGTATTCTGCAACCTGCCGGACCAGCACCACATCGGAATGCAGACGGTCGCGGATGACCGCATCCACGGCCTTCATATCGGCCCCGATCAGGGCGTAGAGCTGTTCCAGAGTCACATTGAACCTGCATTTTGGTAGACGCGGAATCTTAGGCGCGGGCGAGGTGGTCGTCAAGACAAGGAAATCGAGTTGCCACCTTCTTTTCTGGCGATGCTTTCG
The DNA here is from genome assembly GCA_035466795.1 of Azonexus sp. GTDB lineage: Bacteria > Pseudomonadota > Gammaproteobacteria > Burkholderiales > Rhodocyclaceae > Azonexus. The sequence goes on from DATIUN010000151.1 coordinate 2,934, forward strand.
GATAAACTCGTTGAACAATGAACAATTCCGAGCCGCTGAACGTACCCGCCAATCCGCAAACCATCATGGCTGCCGATCATGAGCGTCGCTTCGGCGGCGTTGCAAGGCTCTACGGTTCAGTCGCGGCCGAACGATTGAAGCGGTCCAGCATCTGCGTCGTCGGGGTGGGTGGTGTCGGCTCCTGGGCACTGGAGGCATTGGCGAGGACCGGTATCGGGCACCTTGTTGCGGTCGACCTCGATATGGTGGCGGAATCCAATACCAACCGTCAGATCCATGCCCTTGGCGACATCTACGGCAAAGCCAAGGTCGATGCGATGGCCGAGCGGATACGTCTGATCAATCCCGATTGCGACGTTACTTGCGTCGAGGATTTCGTGACGCCCGAAAACGTGGCTGAGATACTGTTGCCTCGCTACGACGTGGTGATCGATGCAATCGACCAGACGCGGGTCAAGGCGGCGATGGTCGCCCACTGCCGGCGCCAGAATACGCCGATTGTCGTGGCTGGCGCCGCCGGCGGACAGACCGACCCGACCCAGGTGCGCATCGGCGACCTCGCGACGACCGTGCAGGACCCCTTGCTTGCCAAGGTGCGCGCCTTGTTGCGTCGTGAATATGGATTCCCCCGTGATCCGCGAAAAAAGTTCGGCGTTGCCGCGGTATTCTCGACCGAACCCCTGCGCTATCCTGACACGCAAGGGAACTGCGATACTACCAGGGGCCCCGCGGGACTTAATTGCGCAGGATTTGGATCGTCGGTCTGTGTAACTTCGGTTTTCGGGATGGCTGCCGCCGCGCGCGCTATCGATCTGGTACTGACCCAATGAAAAAGCCAAAGAAACTGCGTTCTCTGAAGGCCGGCATGCCGCCGGGCTCGCCGGTTCATATCGGCGAAACAAAGACCGACAAGCCGAGTATTTCAGTCCTCGATTTCGGCCCCGGAGCGCTCATTGAAACCGGGCTTCCGGACACCTCCAGCCTTGCCTCGTACGTCCGCCAGAATTCGGTCATCTGGGGAAACATATACGGACTCCAGGATCCCGCCGCCCTGACCTCCATCGGCGCCGCTTTCCACTTGCACCCGCTGGTTCTCGAGGACATCCTCAACAACAACCAGCGCCAGAAAGTCGATTCCTACGTTGATTACCTCTATGTCGTCCTGCACCGCTACGAGGTAAGCACCGATCCCTTGAACCTTGTTCAGGACCAGATCAGCCTGATCATCGGTACCGACTACCTGCTCAGTTTCCAGGAGCGACAGTCTAGGACTTTCGAGCCGGTCAGGCAGCGCCTGCGCTCCGACCGGGCCAACCTGCGCAGCGCGGCAAGCGACATGCTGGCTTACTCCCTTTTCGATTCGGTGGTCGATAGCTACTTCGTGGTAATCGAAAGCCTGGATGATTATGCAGAACGCCTCGAGGTCGAAATTCTCGGGCGTCCTGGGCCGATGGTTCTCGAAAACATCCACCAGTTCAGGCGCTGTGTTTCTCAACTGCGCCGCAACCTTTATCCGCTGCGCGAACTCTTGGGCACCCTGCATCGCGAACACGCCCACTTTTTCGGGCCGGAAATCCAGGTATATTTGCGCGATGTTTATGACCATACCGTGCACATCATCGAATCCCTGGATGATCTGCGCGAACTGGCAACCGGGCTACTGGACGTTCATCTGACGACGGTCAGCCACCGGGTAAACCTTGAAGTCCGGGCGCTGACGGTGGTGGCTACCGTCTTCATGCCGGCAACCCTGATCGCCGGCATTTTCGGCATGAATTTCCGACAGATGCCGTGGCTGGAACGCCCCGACGGATTCTATTTTGCCACCGGCCTCATGCTGATGATCGCGACGATCATGCTGACCCTGTTCTGGCGCCGTCGCCGTTAAGACGTCGGGCGACTGTCCAGCCAGACTTCCAGCCCCTGGGCATTGAGCTCGAGATCGGTTTCCCAGATATCCAGCGCGTGCTCCGTCGGCAATTGGCAGCCGTGCGCACTCAATTCCGCCAGCAGGTACCCGGTAATCAGTTCCTTGATCGCTTCGTGCCGCACCGCACCGCTTCCCGCCACCGTTTGCGCCATGCTCACCAGCGCATCGAGCCGACGCCCCAGATCAGCGGCCAACTGTCGGACATTATCGACACGGCCATAGTGGGTCAGATAAATTGCCCCGGGCCTGAACGAAAGCAGGCGTTCAATCGATGCATGCATGGCCGCCGGATCGAACTGGGTCGGCGTGGTGGTCGGAAAGATGAACGGTCGCCCGTCAACATCGTGCTCGCGATACGAGAGGCCGAAGGTGTCTCCGCTGAAAATGCCACCCGTCTTCCGATCGACGATGCAGATATGGTGTCTGGCATGACCCGGTGTATCGAGACACAACAACTCCCGTCCAGCCAGCGAAATAACATGGCCGTCGGGCGCCTCGATGATTCGCTCGGCCGGTGTCGGCACGATCTCACCGTAAACCCTGCTGACGTAATCCGCGCCATAAACCTGCGTCACCCCGGCGACCAGCCTGGCCGGTTCGGCCATGTGCCTCGCGCCCCTTGGATGGACAACGAGCCGTGCATTCGGAAACTTCGCCATCATGCTGCCCGCGCCACCGGCATGATCGAGATGAATATGGGTAAGGATGACGTAGTCGACAGCGCTGTAATCCAGCCCAAGCCGGTCCAGTGCAGCGAGCGCGTTTGGCAGGGCATCGTTGCTGCCCGTGTCAATGAATGCAACCCTGCCATCCTCGATCACCAGATGAATCGCTGCCAAAACCGGCCGCACGTACCCGGCATCGAAGGCAATGATTCCGTTGCCGTAATCTCTCCAGTCGAACATCCGCACACCCGCTGAAATTGGAGGGCGGATTATACTCGGCGACCTTCACGAAACTCCATATTTCGTGACCAGCGAAGCCCGGTCGCAATGGTCAGCCGGTATTACTGATCGGAATTCTTGAGCAAGGTAGAAAATTCACGCCTGAAAGCCGCAACCTTCGGATTGATCACGATTGCGCAGTAGCCCTGGTTCGGATTTGTCGCGAAATACGCCTGATGGTAGGACTCGGCAGGGAAGAACTCAGGCGCATCGGTAACTTCCGTCACAATGGGCGAACCTGCTGGAAATCCCGCCGCCAGTTCCTGCATGACCGCTAGCGCTTCTGCACGTTGCTCTGGCGAATGTGTGAAGATCGCCGAACGATATTGCGTACCGACATCCGCTCCCTGGCGATTTCTGGTTGTCGGATCATGGATGGTGAAGAACACCTCCAGAAGTTGACGATACGAAATCTGCGCCGGATCAAAACTGACTCTGACCGCTTCCGCATGACCAGTAGCCCCTGAACAAATCTGTTCATAACTCGGATTGGCGTTATAGCCGCCGCAATACCCCGAGGTGACGCGGTCGACACCCTTCAACTGCGAAAAAACAGCCTCCAGGCACCAGAAGCACCCGCCTGCAAATGTCGCCAAATCCATTTCGGATCACCCAAGGAAAACACGTCACGGGTTCAGTATAGCGAAAATTGTCTGCCCAAAAGCACCAAGCCCCTTGAGCGTGTAAGCTGAAGGGGCTAGGTGGGGAGTATGGGAGCCTGGCGATGACCTACTTTCTCACACGCAATGTGCAATATCATCGGCGCGGTTTCGTTTCACGGTCCTGTTCGGGAAGGGAAGGGGTGGGTCCGAAACGCTATGGTCGCCAAGCGTAACTTGTTTGTTTGACGCATGTTGTGCGGCAAACGCAAAAAGGAGGAAGGTTGTTTGTTGTGACTGCTATGAGTTGCTGCAGTATTACAAGGTTATAGGATCAAGCCGTACGGGCAATTAGTATCAGTTAGCTTAACGCATTACTG